>CANJVS010000377.1 GCA_947477755.1 Verrucomicrobiaceae bacterium
GAGACGCCGTCTTGGCCTGATCCGCCCTCAAGGTGATGATTCGCCGGTCCAGATCTACCGCCTTCCAGTCCAAACGTTTGATCTCAGCCATGCGCAGCCCGGCAAATCCGCCAATGGCCAGGAGCGCCAATTCCTCCGATGAAGCTGCGGCAAGAAGCTTGGTCATCTCCGCTGGTTGGAAGATTTCCGTCCTCGTCTCACCCTCCTTGGCAACCGGCACCAGTTCTGCCGCCGTGGCTTCCGACTGCGGCAAGTAGCCGCGAGACTTGGCGAAAGAGAAGAACACCTTGATGCAGCGATGCAACGAATTGCGAGTCACCGGGGTGTGATTGAGGCTTCGCAGCCACCGGTCAATATCGCCAGACTTGATGATCAAAATCTCACCAGGAAAGGCGGCGGCAAAGCGCTTCACACTTCCAGATAGTTGGAACCGATAGATGCGGCTGAGGTTATCTTCTGCCTTGGCCTTCACAAACTCAGCAATCAGGTCCGGCACTTTCACCCCGAGTTGCACACCCCGATTACGCCGCACGAACTCCTGGATGGCAGCCATCAGTGGCACATCCCCGAGCAACTGTCGGCAGCGTGCATATTCCTCAACCGCTGCCACCAGCGGCATGTTGAAGGGCGTTATCAGACGTTCCGCAGCGAGATGGTTTTCTCGCTGGGCCGAAGTCAGATCGTTGCTGGAGGATTTGCCTTCCTGAATCTTGCGGGCCATCAACTGAGCCTCAGCCTTGGCCTTTTCAAGACTGCCGAAGTTTCGCCGCACGCGCTTGCCGTTCATGTGATAGGCCACGATGTAGCAATCCCACCTGCGGACACGGCCCTTGTAGATGGGCACCACCGCGCTGCCATGCTTGATCTTCATGAATGGTCGCCCTCGTTTCCGAGTGCCTTCAACTCTTGTCATAATTTTGTCCTGCATACCGCCGGGTGATGTGTCAACCTCTGGCGATACCCCTCCTATAAACCCTTGATTATGAGAGCTTTGGGAAGTTTTACCTTCGAGAAAAAAGGGCTCTATGATATAAGATTGGCAATGGTCGCTGCCACGCCGAGCAGCGTTACATTTGGCGTCTGGATTGCTTCGCTTGCAGTGAAACTCAGCGTCACCGTGTTCGCCAGTTTAGCGCGAGCGGTGTTGGCGTTGTCGCTGGCAATGGTCACCGTGGTCAGGCTCGGCAGCGTCTTATCCACCGTCACGCTGCTGCTGTTGGTCGTCGCCGTAACCGCACTGGCGGTGTTACCCACGAGGTCGGTTACGGAAATCGAAAACGCCGCCACACCTTCCTCCGTGCCTGCGCCGACCGTGGCCGTGGCTGTCCAGTTATTGCCGCTTGGATTGGCAATGGTGGCGGCAACTCCCAGCAAGGTCACACTTGGTGTTTGGATCGCTTCGTTGGCCGTAAAGCTCAGCGTCACGGTGTTCGCCAGTTTGGCGCGTGCGGTGTCAGTGTTGTTGCTGGCAATGGCAACCGTGGTCAGGCTCGGCAGCGTCTTATCCACAGTCACGGTGCTGCTGTCGCTCGTCGTCGTAAACGCGCTGACGGTGTTACCCACGAGGTCGGTTAGGGAAATCGAAAACGCCGCCACACCTTCCGCCGTGCCCGCGCCGACCGTGGCCGTGGCTGTCCAGTTGTTGCCGCTTGGATTGGCCACGGTGGCGGCAACTCCCAGCAAGGTCACACTTGGTGTTTGGATCGCTTCGTTGGCCGTAAAGCTCAGTGTCACGGTGTTCGCCAGTTTAGCGCGTGCGGTGTCAGTGTTGTTGCTGGCAATGGCAACCGTGGTCAGGCTCGGCAGCGTCTTATCCACAGTCACGGTGCTGCTGTCGCTCGTCGTCGTAACCGCGCTGACGGTGTTACCCACGAGGTCGGTTACCGAAGCCGCCACCATTGCCACCCGTCGAAGTGATGCCGTAGAGATTCGTATCAGCCGCCTGGATCAGCGCGGCCTGACATGATGAGCCGAGGAATGAGCCGGTCGTGCCCGTGAAATTCGCCATCACTGTGATCACACCCGACGAGGTCATTTTGATAATCGTGCCGTTGCTGCCGCTGCCATTGGCCGAGGTCGTGCCGTAGAAATTCGCGTCTGTGGCCTGGATCAGCGGCGCGCGCGGACTCGAGCCGGTCGTCGTGCTCAGATTCGCAAGTGTGGTGAGCACGCCGGACGGCGTCATCTTGAAGATCGTGCCCAGGTTGTTGCTGCCACCAGCCGATGTACTGCCGTAGAAATTTCCGTCGCTCGCCAGCACAAGCCCGGCCAAAGGCACCGCGCCGTTTGCACCGTAAAAATTCGCCAACGTCGTCATCACACCTGCCGAGGTCACTTTGAAAACCGCCCCCTGATTGCTGCTGCCGCCGAACTGCGTGGTGCCGTAAAAGCTGCCGTCCGCGCCGACGACGAGCTGCGCCTTGGGATTCACGCCGTTGAGTGGCGTGGTGGGCGACACCGACTCCACCACCGTGGGCGAGAAGAGCGGGTTGATGACATTGAACGCACTGCTCGCGCCCGTGTGGCCCGCGCCGTCATTCACCGTGATCACCACGCTTGTGTCGGTGATGAATGCGGTAACCTGCCCGGTCCACACGCCATTGATGAAGCCGCTCGCATTCGCAGGCAAGATGGCGTTGGCACCGCCAGTACCGGTCGCTGTCAGCCCCGGACTTCCACTGTAACCAGTGAGGATGGCGTTGCCGACATCGAAGGCGGTGATCGTGACGTTGAAGGGCACACCCTTGGTCTGCGGAGAGGCGATGGGCGCGATGGAGAAATGATGCACATCATTGTCGAGCACAGTCGTGTTCGTGTTCGCGCCTGCATAGCCCGCCGCGCTCGCCGCCACGTTCACCACCGCGCTGCCGTCGGTGAGCGCGTTGTCCACTGCCGTGACATTGAACGTGACCGAAGATGAGCCGATGGGGATCGTCACTGTCGCAGGCACGGTGAGACGCGAGGTGGTGTCCGACACGAGTGCGACGGTGAGCGCTGTGGCGACGGTGCCCGATGCGGAAACCGTGACCGTAGCCGTCGATCCCTCCGAGACGCTGCCCGGCAGGAAAATGCCGAGTGAGAGCGATTCATTGTCCAGCACGCTGATGTTCGCCGTCGCATCCGTCCAGTTGTTGATGTGCGCCGTGATGGTGGCGACCTGCGTGCCGTCGATGGCCACGTCATCAATGATCGTGATCGGGAAAGTCGCACTCGTCTGACCGGACAGAATCGTCACCGTCGCAGGCACTGTGGCCGCCGTCGCATCGCTGCTCGTGAGCGTCACCGTGAGATTCCCCGCCGGAGCCGCAGGCACCGAGACGGTGCCGGTCAGTGGCGCGCTGTCTTCCGGCGCGCTGGGCGGCACGGAGAGTGCGAGCGTGCCGGTCACATCAAAGGCATTGCTGTCGCCGATATGGCCCGCGCCATCGTCCGCGCGGAGGGTGACTGCCGACGCGAACTGCTGGATCACGATGGGGCCTGACCAGGTGCCACTCGTGAAATTGCCAGTCACCGTGGGCGTCATCGAGACGTTGAGATCCAACACGAACTGCAAATTCGGCAGCACCGATGAATTCAGCGGCGTCGGACTCGTCGTGCCCGACCACGTCAGCGGATCACCGTAGCCGCTGTCCGTGTAGTAGTGGATACTGCGCGTCGGACTCGTCGTCGTGTACACAACAGCTCCCGCGCTAGTCCAAGACGAATTGTTGAAACTGAAATCCACCATCAAATTGCTCACGCCATCATAGACGAACGGAGTCGTGAAGGTGAATGTCGTCAGGCCCGTCGTACTGATCGTCTGGTTCGCTTGGTAAACCGTCGTCCAACCCGTGCTCTCCCATGAGGCGGTCGCGTAACTCGATAGCGCCGTATGTTTCATCCGAATCGTCCAGTTGTTCATCGTCTGGCCGGGTAAGGTGGTCACGTTGAGAGTCATGCC
>CANJVS010000378.1 GCA_947477755.1 Verrucomicrobiaceae bacterium
CAGCGCCGGTTCGCTTCATCCTGCTGGGCATTCTTTTCATAAAGCACCCACTCGCCTTTGATGCCGATCTCGCCGGGAGAGCGCACAAATGCCTTTCCACCCACCGTCACCTGAGCCCGAAGGCAGGTGACGGTGAGAAGAAATAAGAAGATCCAGCGAGGCAGCATGAAAAGAAGATGAATGCACAGAAAGGTGACAACGCCCAGCCTACCTACCCTCATTCCAAAGGATGTGTGTGCCACTTTTTCCGGCGCAAACGATGTCCCCGGTGCCATTGCCGTCAAGATCAGCCGCCCGGATTTGCATACAAATGCCTGACCCGTTCTCAGCGACCGTGAAGATCGATGCCGGCAGAACCTCGGGGTCAGCCGCTAAAGTGGCAGGCGCGCTAAGTAAAGTGGCCAGCAGGCAGAATTTAAAAATGGTCATCATCATGGGAAATCTTGGCCTGAGTATACTGACTGCAACGCTCTGCGCGACTCCATTCATCAGCCGGATCGCAGGCTTTTTCCAAGCTACATTTTGAGCAGCCTGAGGATGTTGTTCCCCAAGACATTCTCGTGCGCCTTTTTCGGCAATTCGAGAAGGCGAATGGACTCCACCGCCACCCGGGCATCGAGGTGCGGGCCGCATGAGGCGAACAGGATCCTTTCGTTTGGCATCTCCTTCACCGCCATTTCCAGGTAGGGCGGCACCGAAATGGCGGAAGTGTCGATGCACACGTTGGGGTAGCGACGCGCCAAATCCAATGCCTCCATGTGAAGATGCCAGCTTCCTTCATAGCTGCCAAGATGCGGCAGAATGAATGTCACATCAGGATAGGTACTGGCAATCATGTGATAGGACTGCGCCACTCCCCTTCCCTCCGGATAGTAGATGACAGGAATTCCAAGCTCTCTTGCGACATCGAGCAATTCCCGTGTCGGCGGACCGTCCGATCTCACCGCCCTCATTCCCATCGATTGAATCTCCGTGGTCAGCAGTTTCTTGAGGCTGCCCTGCTCACGCTGGGGACTGTGAACGGCGATCCCAATCAGGCGGTCCGGATGCCTGGCGCACTGATCGGCCACGTAGCGGTTGGCGGCCTCATATTCCGGATGCCTAAGCGGGATGACGCAGGCTCGATCGATGCCGGCCCGCTGGCACTCCTCGATCACCTGTTCCGGTTCGTAGTTTAGCTGACGCATTGTCACGCCTGCAGCGCTGGCTTGAGTATCAACAAAGCCCCAAGCCCCTCCCGAACCCATCCACATGTTGCAGTCAATGATGCTCATGATTGTTATCCCCGGTATTTGCTCAGAAGCCTCAGGATATTGCCGCCGAGGATCAATTGCTCCTGCTCCGCTGGTAGTTTTAGCATGCGGATTTTGAAAATCTCGAGCGCGTTGTTCGTGTCCGGCCCATCACTACCAAACAAAATTTTCTCCGCAGGCAACTCCCGCACCGCTTGTTCGATGTAGCGTGTCTCGAGGCAGTAACTCGTCTCGATATGAATGTTCGGGTAACGCTTCGCCGCGGCGATGCCATTGAGGTGCTCCTGCGGATTGCGGCTCTGGGGACTGCCGAGGTGGGCAAGGATGAAATCAATGCCTGGATAGGCTCGCGCAACTTCCACGAGGTCTGAAACCTGACGCGGGTGGTAAAGGTACGGGATCTTTAATTCAGCGATGACATCCAGCACCTCGGGCGTTGGTTGCGGCGCATGGGACTTGTAGCCGCGCAGGCCAAGTTCACGCACTTCACGGAGCAGCATGGAGCGAATGCGGAATTTCTCCGTCACCGCATCATGCTTGGCAAATCCAATGAACTTGCCCGGATAACGGCGGCAGGTTTCCGCGATCGCGATGTTCGCCTCCTCATAGGTGGTGTTTGAAATCGGAAAGATCACGCACTGGTCGATCCCGCCCTGTTTCATGTTGCGGAGAATATGTTCCGGCGAGTTTTCGGTGCTGTAAGGCGCCTGCAAAGCCTGACCGATGCCACAATGAACATGACAATCGATGACCGGCACGCGGTCCCCGGAAGGCGTTTTTTCGGCGGAAGCCAAATGGGTGAGAGCGGCGATTCCAGACGTCACCGCCGCAGTTTTCCAAAGAAACTCACGGCGGGTCGGCTCATGGGTTGGTTGCGGCATGTTGTCTGGAAGTTTCTGATTCATCGGCGAGCTCATGATCGGTGATTCGATGTGCAAACTGAATTCTTCAATGCATCAGCCACTAACAAACTCAGCGTTTGTTGCTCGTGGCGGCGCCCACCGCTTTTGGATTGAGCAACTCGCCAAGGTTGTAGTGTGTGTAGCGGGTATGGCTGGCCGGATTGGCATCGTCAGCGTTTGCCACCCAGAAATCGAGGGTGTCGGGTTGGAAAAGAACACTGTGAATGTTTGAGTTCATGCACACCGGGCGCGTCATCAGTGCGCGTGCCGAATGGGCATCGAACTGTCCCCAGTCGGTCTTGACCCGTTTTGACAACTCCTTGTAACGATCCCCGGCGGAAAGCAGGACGGTATCCTTCACCGGCAGTGCGGCATCAGGATGCGATTCACCCGGCCGGAGGACACTGAAGCTGTCATGCGTGGCTTTGATGCCGACCGCCTGCCTGGTCTTGCCATCGGCGATGACGTAATAGTATTCACAGGTGCGCGGACTGTCGCGCATGATGCCGATGGCTTCATCGAGCGTGCCCGCTTTTTCCATGACCTCGCGCACGAGCTGCGCCATGGGCTTGCCATCCCAGTGCCCTTCACCATGTCCGCCCATTTCACCGATGGAGAGACGCTGGTCATTCATGGCGGTAACACTGCCAACAAATCCAGCATAACCAACATTCACCCACGCATGCCCCTGATCAGGCTGCATGACCATGACGACGGCGTTGGGTTCCAGTCCCACGCCCTTCATGTAGTCCAGGATTCGGCCGTGATAGATGTGCCCGTCCCGGGTCGATGCGCCGGTGAGTGCAAAGCCGGAGCAGTGAAAAAGTTCCGGGAAAAAATTCGATAACTGCATCTCCTCAGCATCGACTCGTGCCGCACTTGCCATGGCATTCATTTCGCGTGTGTAACGGGGATCCACAAAGGGCTGAAGCCGGCTCTGGCAGCGCTCAATGGTGCCAAAGAACCACTCACCTTTGTTGAACGAACTGCCCACGCCGACTCCATACAAAATGTTTGAAACGAGATCCCGCACGCCATGCTGTAGCAGGGACCCATGCTGCGTGCCCATCTCTTCGGGCGTGCCCTTTAAAAACAAAACCTGAGTTCCGTCATGCTCCTCCAGCCTGCCGTTACCGGAGGTGGCTATGATCCTCCTTGAACCGGTCACCGGACCAAGGGTTGCAAGTTTGGGTTTTCCCAGCATTCCCAATGCACTCCCCATGAACCGCTGCAAATGCCGCAGGGCGACACGCTCCACCTTGGCCCCGGTCTCTGCAGGAAGAATCCATGTCTCGGGCGGCAGCACCGGATCAATTTTCAGGTCATGCAGAGCGACAAGCACATCCGTCTTACCCGTGGCATCGCGATATCCGATTTGAATTGGAAAGCCATCCTGACGCACCCACAAGGTCAGGGTCGCAGCACCGACACCGAGCATTTTCTGCAACATTGGCAGCGGCGTGGCGCTCAAGACACGGCAACTCACTGCATCCACTGTTTCATCCGGAAGAGCTTCCACCTGGAGCAAGGCGGGTGCGATCGCGAGTTGCAGGTCGCTCACATGGGTCACCAGCGGGGTGAGTTCCGTGTGATCGAGTCGCGCAGGATTGGAGGCAAACAACGGCACCCCTTGCACGCCCTGCACCGCGAAGTTTTTCGCAGGTTGCCAAATCCAGATTTCATTGGCCACACGACCCAGCACAATGAATTCACCATCCACTTTGGCGGACATGCGTAACTTGTCCGGCGGCGCGAACTTCAAAGGAATGCGTTCCCCG
>CANJVS010000379.1 GCA_947477755.1 Verrucomicrobiaceae bacterium
CTCTTTCTTCTTCGCCTCGGAGGGGCCGGTGGCGAGCAGTCCTTTCCAATGCCTGTCGATGGCGGCGTCGATGTCCGCATCCTTGTAAAGGCTGAGCTGGCGGACGATGTCGATGGTGAAATGCTTCACGGGCACCTTCCAGTCGTTGACGAAGCTTACCAGAATCTGCGCCCACTCTTTGCGCCCTGCCATGACGCGCAATGCATCTTCACGCAAAGCCTTGTCGCCAGCGATTTGACCTTCCCAACCAAGGAGCAAAGCTTCGGGGATGCGTTTGTCGTCGAATCTGGCTGCGGCCTGCAGGATGCCGCGCTTGAGGCTCGGCGCTGCGCTGGATTTCAAAATGGCGACCATGGGCATCACGGCTTCCTGTCTGCCAAGCTCGGCCAAAGTCCTGGCAATGGCGATGCGGGCGGTGTTGCTGGCCTTGGCGTCGGCGAGCAGTGCGAGCGCTTTTTTGAGCGCGTCGGCATTGCCGCTGCGCAGCGCGAGTGTGAGGTCTCCGCCGCTTTGTTTTGCCATGTAGTCGTTGAGAGCCCTGGTGAGAGATTCCGGCAGCTTCGGCATTTCCGCACCTTCAAAGGCCGAGGCGATGCCTGCGATGAATTTGCCGCGCAGAGTTTCGTCGTTTGTTAGCGCGAGCAGATTAGCGCAGGATTGGAAGTTCTCTTCACCTCCGGCCAGCGCGTAGCGTTTGGCGAGCTTTTCGGCGAGGTGATCTTTGAAAAGCTTCGTCTTGAGAAATGCTGGATCGGCTTTGAGGAAGGTGAAGACGGCCTCGCGTTCTTTCTCAGCCTTCGATTCAAGCGCCCACCAGGCGAGCAATGGCAGATGGCCGCTGATGTCTTCGGCCTCGCCACTCCAGAGGAGAGGGAGAGCCGTTTGCGCTGGAAGGCGTTTGGCGGATGCGAGCAGTTGGGCGCGGACTTCAGGATGCTTCTCTTCTTTGGCCAGGCGGACGAGCGTGTCCATGCTGCCGGCGCGGCGTTCACCCACGATTTTGACGCACCAGCGGCGGATGTAGGGATCACTGCTCGTGAACGGAAGCTCATCAGCAGCACCAAGCGCATCCAGCGCCCACAATGTTTCCAGAGTTTGCGGCATCGCTTTGAGCTTCGGTGCGAGCTCGGTGAGATGGCGCCATTCAATCTCATGAATGGCCTGCTTGCGGAACCACTCGTTCGCGTGGCTCAAATAACCGAGCAATTCATCACCGCTGGCCTTGCTCAAATCAAAGGGCTTCAGCTTCGGTGCGCCGCTGGCAGGGCGGACACGGTAGATGCGGCCGCTGGTTTTGTGCCAGTCATCGACGGGACTAACGTGGCTGAGGCGCGTGTCATACCAATCGGCCATGTAGAAGCCGCCATCAGGGCCGACACCTGCCCAGACAGGGCGGAACCAGCGGTCGGTGGTGGTGATGAGCTGCTCTTCATCCTTGGTGCGAAAAGTGGAGCCGTCGGCAAGGCGCTCGCTGACATAAACAAGGTTATGCAAGGCGTTCGGGGCGATGATTCTGCCCTCATAGGCGCTGCCCAGCAGGCCGCCTTCATACACGGTGAAGGCCTGGGGAAATCGTTTGTTATCCCCCTCGTGGCGCATGTGCTCAAACCAGCAGAAGGCATAGGGATTGGTCAGCGGACCGTGTTTGCCCCAGCCTTTGATGCCGTAACTGCCCTGCTCGTAGTGCATGCCGCGTGTGGCACCGTTGGTGCCGGAGAAGACGCGGCCCTTGCTGTCGATGTCGAGACTGAAGGTGTTGCCGCCGCCTTCGGCATAGATTTCAAAAGTCTTCTTTTTCGGATGGTAGCGCCAGATGCACTGACCTTCCCATTTCACGTTCTTGGTGTTGGCACTGCTGACATTGCCGGTGGTGGTGCTGCCGTTGGCTCCGTAAAGCCAGCCGTCCATGCCCCATTGCAGGCTGGTGGCCACACTGTGTGTGTCCTCAAGGCCAAAGCCGCTGAGCTCAACCTCGGGATCACCGTCGGGCAGCGCATCGCCATTGGCATCGGGATAGCTGAGCAAATACGGCGGATTCAGCACCCAAATGCGACCCATGCCGTGCAGCGCCGCACTGGCGATGTTGAGGCCGGTGATGACGTCGGTGTGCTTGTCGAAAAAGCCGTCGCCATCGGTGTCTTCAAAGACGGTGATCTTGTCCGCGCCCTTTTCGCCGCGCGGTGGTGGCAGAGGGACTTTGTCGAACTTGGCGCGGAGATGCTGATCGTAGCTGATGATCTTCAAGCCCGCGGGGAATTGATATTGGCGATACTGCGTGACCCACATGCGGCCTTTGCTGTCCCAGCTCACGTAGAGCGGCTGCTCGACATCAGGTTCGGAGGCCATGAGATCGATGGCGACATCGCTGCGCGTTTTGAATTTTTTCACCGCTTCCTGAGGCGGTGTCGGCGGCGTGTCATCGCGCATCACGCCGCGGCCGGGGCGGCTCTCCATGATTTTTTTCACGGCCTCGTTGCCGGCGACGTCGTCAGTTTTGACGTTCGGGCCGACGGCATGGGCAGCAGTAACGGAAAAGGCGAGGAGGGCGGAAAGGTGGAGGCGCATCTTGGTTTGAGACTACGATGCAAAGCGTGTTTTCCTGCCAGGGCTTGTTACGGGATACGATATTCCTGTGATAAACCGGCAGTCAGCAGGCTTGCAATTTGCCCGCGCCACCCCTTTTCTCGTTGGCTTAGCCTGTGCCAGCCAATCCCACCTCATCTTTCCGGAATCACCCGCTCTGGCTTTGGCCTCACTTGCTGAGTCTGGAGGCACCCATCGTGGCCGTGGCATGGACCCTGGGCTTAGCGCGTCTGCATCATGTGCCGGTCATGCCGGGCGTGTTGTCAGGGCTGGGGTTGTGCGTGTGGATTGTTTATGTTCTGGACCGCTTGCTGGACGGCCTTTTCACCCAGGTCGAGCCGATGGACGTTCGGCACGAGTTTCACAAGCGGTGGTGGAAATTGTTTCTGGTGGCGCTTGCTTGCGGCGCTGCTGTCACAACCTGGCTGGCGCTGAATGTGGTGCCTGCAGCGCTGATGTGGGAGTGCCTGGGACTGGGTGTGCTGATGCTGCTTTACCTGGCTGTTTATGCATCAGGCGGGAGCCGCTGGTACCATCACCTCATGATCCCCGCGAGCAGCCTGGGTGCGCTGGTCGTGGTTCATTCGATGCCGCTGCCTCCTGGTTTTCAAATCATGGTGACCCTGTTGATTCTTGGTGTCCTCTGCCTGGTTTTTTTCCGTCGCCTGCGGATGCTTGTCACGACGCCCCTCGCCAAAGATGTGGTTGGCGGAATGCTCTTTGCTCTCGGCTGCACGGCCTGGACGCGCTTTGTGCAGGCGGATGGTGATGTGCCATCATCGGCCGTGGAGTTGTTTTTGCCTGCCTGTCTTTTCATCAGCAACCTGACCGGCATCTCCACACGCGCGGCGCAGGGTCGCTGGCTGGCCATGGGCTTTGGTTTGGTCGCCGGAGTCTGCGCGCTGGCGGCGACCGGGAGGATGGCCAGTTCTTTGGGCGTTCTTGCCCAGGCCTGCGGGATCGGTCTGATCCTGCTGCTGGTGCTGAATTGGAAAAGAAAACCGCTTTCGCCCGAAGCCTACCGAGTGTGGGCTGATCTGGCGGTGCTGGCTCCGGTTGTTTATCTTTGGATCCGTGCGTGAAAAAGGCCGGAGCGCTTTCGCACTCCGGCCCGCATTCAATCAGGAATTACCTGTCAGGAATCAATGTTCGTAACCAGCCTCACCATGATCGGAGAGGTCAAGACCGACGGACTCTTCTTCAGGCGTTGGGCGGAGACCGACGACCACCTTCACGATGATCGTGATGATCAAGGTAGCGACGACGCTGAGCACGATGGTGATCGCACAAGCCTTGAGCTGGGCGCCGAGCAGGCCGCCTTCA
>CANJVS010000380.1 GCA_947477755.1 Verrucomicrobiaceae bacterium
ACCGTGCGCTGGCCGCTGCTTTGCACTTGCCGCGCCACTCCTTGCATCAGCGCCGGACGACTGGTGATGGCTTCGCGGTGATGCCCGTCATCGTAAAACCGCACATACAGGTTCCACCAGTTGTAGAACAGGGCGATGAGGTTCGCCACGGCAATCTGTCATCTTTCCCATTCACGCTTTTAGGATGAACCACTGAGAGCGAGGACGATGATCACATCAATCACGCCATCCAGTCGGACACTGCGGGAAAGGAACTGGCGGTGCAAGGGCATGGCCTGTGGACATCTCGCCGAGGCATTGAGTTCAGCCGCGCCATAAAAAAGCACCCGGCCTTGCGGGCCGGGTGCTGAATGGAATCGGACTGAACCGGGATCGAGATCAAGCGAAGATGTCAATGATCGGCACACCCTTGTCACCGACCGTGAACGGACGGTTGGATGGCGACATGACGACTTCTTCGACGGGAAGACCCATGGCGTGACCAATGGTGGCAAGGAAGTCCTGTGGGCTGGCCTGCTTGTCAGCAGGGCGGCGGCCCTCCTTGTCCGTCGAACCATAGGCGTAACCACCCTTGACGCCGCCGCCTGCGAGGACGGTGGAGTAAGCGAGCGGGTAGTGGTCACGACCATCATTTTCATTGATGTCCGGTGTGCGGCCAAACTCAGAACCAAGAACGACCATCGTGGATTCGAGCAATCCCTTGGCTTGCAGATCAAGCAGGAGAGCCGAGAAGCCGGTGTCGAGGGTGTTGCCGTTGTTGGTCATCGCATTGTCGATGGTGTTATGCATGTCCCAGCCGCCCATTTGGACTTCGACGAAGCGAACACCGCTCTCAACGAGACGACGGGCGAGGAGGCAACCTTGACCGAAGTTGTTCTTGCCATATTTCTCACGAGTCTCCGGGGACTCCTGAGTGAGGTCGAAGGCCTTGAGGTCCTGACTCTTCATGAGCTTGAGCGTCTCATCATAGAATTCGGAATAGGCCTTCACATCTTCACTTTGGAACTTCTTGCGGAAGGCGGTGTCGAACTCGTTCATCAGCGAGATGCGCTTGGTGAACTGATTGTCGCTCGTTGTCGGCTTGATGTTCTGGAGACCGCTCTCGGGGTTGGAGATCGGGACTGGTGACATGGCCGGTGGGAAGAAGCCAGCACCCGGATAGGCGCTGCCGCTGTTCACAACGACGCTGTCCGGAAGAGTGACATCCTTGATACGACCCAGGAAGTGAGAGGCCCAGACGCCCATGGCAGGATGGACGATGGTGCCGCGTGGCTCATAGCCTGTCTTCATGACATACGTGCCAGCTTCATGCACGCCTGTCTTGGAGGACATGGAGCGGATAATGGCCAGTTTGTCGGCGTTCTCTGCCAGTTTTGGCAGGTAGCCACCGAGAGCGACGATGTTGTCACCCTTGGCCTTGGCCGGAGTGCCAAAGCCCTTGGTAGCGCCTTCCTTTGGATCGAATGTGTCAATGTGGGTCATGCCGCCACCCATCCAGAGATAGATGACATGCTTGGCTTTACCAAAGCCAGCCGTTCCCGGCCCGGATTTGGAAACAGCTTCAGCAGCAGCCATTTTGGCGGAAATGCCGGGGAGGAGGGAAACACCCAGAACGGATTTGGCCGTGCGGAGCATGAAGTCACGACGGTTGGCGTCGTTGAGGCGGAGGAGTTCGGATTTCATAGAGTTGGGAGAGTTAAAAAATAATGTGTTTCTGCAAGGGATTACTGAATGAACATGAACTCGCGGGTATTGATGAGAGCCCAGATCATGTTGGCGTAGCCATCTTCACCACCACCGAGCGTGCGCTTGGCAATGTCTTTTTCATTCATGGTCGGTTTGCGGTTCATGATGGTAAGGAACATGCGCTCCACCTTTTCCGAAGGATCA
This sequence comes from Verrucomicrobiaceae bacterium, assembly GCA_947477755.1. Classification (GTDB taxonomy): domain Bacteria; phylum Verrucomicrobiota; class Verrucomicrobiia; order Verrucomicrobiales; family Verrucomicrobiaceae; genus Prosthecobacter. Next base: position 1,891 of record CANJVS010000380.1, read on the forward strand.
CGCACTTTTTCCATATTGCGGAAAACGAGTGACTCCGGGCTGGTGAGCATTTTCTGCGCCTTGCCGTTCATCATCATCAGCACCTGCGGGACGTTCCCGATTTTGGTGCTTCCGTCGATGAGGTTGCGGGGAGATTGACCGAAATCGATGAGGAAATGGCCGTTCGGCGCAGGCTGGGCAACTTCAGAGGCACGCATGAGGCGCATGCCTTCGTAGCTGAGAATCTTCCCGGGGCCATCGCTGACCTCTGCCACTTCCTGTTTCTTCGTGGATTTGGAGGCCTTCCCTTCCATCATCATGTCGCCACCAGCCATTTCGAGGCCACCACCCATGAGGGCATTTTCCTTCTGCTGGATTTTACGATAAGCGTCATACTTGATGAGCACAGTCTGGGCATCAACGGTTTCGAGGTTGAGGTCGATGGACTTGGCATACAGGTCCTGGAGAGGTGCCTTATACGCATCGGGCTGACCCAGCACAAGGGTCATGTAGGAGTCCCAAGCCTGCTCAGCGCTCATACGGCGCAGCATTGGCCCTTGGAAGTAGTATTTCTCACCCATGACGATGTTTTCCGTGGTGGATTCCGACTGGTAGGCACGCGTGTTGTAGACGATTCTCATGAACTGCTTCAAATCGAATTTCACACGAACCATCTCGTTGGCGAGATGCTTGAGAAGCTCAGGGTTCGAAGCGTTATTTGGATCGTCAATGTTGGTCACTGGCTCTGCCACAGCGGCACCAAAAGCGCGCTTCCACATCCGGTTTGCGATGGTCATGGCAAAGCGTGGGTTCTGGGGATGCGTCATCCAATTGGCAAAGGAGATGCGAAGTTTTTCCTCATCCTTTTTGTTTTGCTTGTAGGCCGGGTTGTTCTTGTCCGCAGGGGACCAAGTCACGAACTTCGGAGCGACGGGATCACCAGGTTTGCCATCCTTGTATTTGTAGTCAGACGGCAATTTCATGTTGTTCACGTCGCGGTCTTTGACGGCATTCTGGTTGGCACGGATGTAGTTTTGAATGCCGTTGCGCAGGCGTTTGATGTCCTGACCGGATTTTTCAATGATCGGCTCGATGCCCGCCATGAGTTTTCCCATGGGGTCGGCACCCCCGAGGTCCTTGCCATTAAGCCGGGTGGTCGTCGCACCAAAGTAGGCTGCCATTTCATAGAACTGCTTCTGCGTCCAGTCGGCAAAGGGATGGTCATGGCACTGAGCGCAGGCGACATCGGTACCGAGGAAAACAGTCAGTGTGTTCGCCAGATTGTCGAGCGGCATACCCGAATCACGCAGGAGATACCCCGCAGCGCCATTGTAGGAACCGTCAGGTTTCTTGTCCCACATTTTTCCTGTAGCCGTAATCATGTCCGAGACCATCTCATTCCATGGGCGGTTTTTGGCGATTTGTTCCTTCAGCCAGCCAATGTATGGCGTGCCCCGGACGTTATCGGCCTCGAACTTGTCCATCACTCGAAGCATCTCGGCGAAGTAATTGTAGAGATTGGTTTTGTAACCATCCGAGTCCAACAGCATGTCGATAAGTTGCGCACGCTTGGCTTTGTCTCCGCTTTTGATGAAGGCACTGGCTTCGTCGTAATTCGGAATGCGCCCAGCGATGTCGAGATAGACGCGGCGGACGAATTGCTCGTCATTGGCCATCGGGTTAAAGCTCTTGATCGGTCCTTTGCCCGCCTTTGCGCGCTCAGGATTTGCCTTGATCAGACCGTTGGCAACAAGTTGATCCACCTTTTGAGCTGCCTGAGCCACCGTCGCATTGGCCATCATGGCTGGGGCGTCCGAGTCGGCAGATGCCGCTGTTTCCACGGGTTTCGCGGCTTTGGCGATCGCCTGATCCTCAGCGGAGAGACGGGCAAGAGCGAACTGATGCAGGGCTCCATCCGCCGTCTGGAGGACAATGTTATCACCTTCGATTTTAACGAAGGAGGCGTTCACTTGGCGACCTTGGACGTCAGTCCACATGCGGGCTTCCGCGAAGGCGGAACTC
>CANJVS010000381.1 GCA_947477755.1 Verrucomicrobiaceae bacterium
CGCACGCCGCATCGTCAACAAGCACTATGGAGAACAGGATTCCAAGAGCGGCGGAGGCAATTTCTGCGAGGCGTATGAGGACTTCCGCGATGTGCTCGCACGAAAGGACATCGACGCCGTTCTCATCGCCACGCCGGATCATTGGCACGCGCCCATCAGCGTTCTGGCCGCCCGTGCCGGCAAGCACATCTATTGCGAAAAGCCCGTGTCACTCAGCGTGGCCGAGGGTCGCTTCCTCTGCACTGAAATCGAACGCGCCGGAGTCCGGTTCCAAACAGGTTCACAGCAGCGCAGCGACATCCATTTCCGGATGGCCTGCGACTTTGTGCGCAATGGCAGACTTGGTAAAATCAAACTCATCACGGTTGGTTTGGCCAGTCACAACCGGAACAACAACGGCTGTGCGGATCAGACGGCGCCAACCCCTGTGCCCGCCGGACTCAACTACGATCTCTGGCTCGGCCCATGCGCCGCTGATCTGCCCTTTTGCCCGGCGCGCATGCACAGCAACTGGCGCTGGCTCTGGGCTCATGGCGGCGGCAATGTCACCGACTTCGGCGCCCATCATCTCGACATCGTGCAATGGGCGCTCGGCATGGATGAAGGCGGACCCGTCGAGATCTTCAATCCCATGCCACAGTGGCCTGCTCCAGGTTCCTTTTATCAAACGCCGGAATTGTTCTCCTTCCAGTTCCGCTATGCCAGCGGCATCGAGGTCACCGTCACCGATGGCGATGCCAATCCGTCCGGCGTGCACTTTGAAGGGGAGAACGGGACCACGCTGTTTGTGAAGCGAGGTTCCATCAAGACCAATCCCGCCGATCTCCTGCGTCAGACCATCAAGCCTGAGGAAGTGCATCTCTACGAAAGCAAGTCTCACAGCCGCAACCTCATCGATTGCATCCTTGAGAAAAAGCATACCATCTGCCCGCCTGAGATCGGCCACCGCAGCGCCACCATTGCCCACCTTGGCAACATCGCCCTGAAGCTTGGCCGTGGATTCAAATGGAATCCTGAAACCGAGAAGATCGACGGAAATGACGAGGCCACGGCGATGCTCACACGACCCATGCGCGCACCATGGAACCTGATGTGACGCCGTGAAGGCCTAACAATCTTTATTCATCATGATCACCTGCCGCAGTTTCATTCAAACCACGACTTCCGCCGCAGCCGTGTCCGCCATCAGGCTGGTCGCGCTGGTCGGTTCGTTCGCCGGCAAGGCGCAGGCCGCTCTGGACATCCTCAGGCAAAAGCATGAGGGCCAGGTGGAGGTTCCACCGGATCAGGTGTTCACCACGAATCTCAAGGCGGGCAAATGGCCTGCAAGCCATCGCGACAACTCAAACCAGCTGACACCCCAATGAAAAGCCTCACCGTTCTTCTATCATTTCTCATCCTGCTGGGATCTTCCGCCGCGGATAAACCTAACGTTATTTTCATCCTGACTGATGATCAGGGCTGGAACGATGCCCACTTCGCGGGGCATCCGTATGTGAAGACGCCAAACCTCGACCGCTTCGCGAGCCAGGGCACGTGGTTCCGGCAGTTCTATGTGGCTGCCACGGTGTGTTCACCGAGCCGCACGGCATTCATGACTTCCCACTCGCCTGCGCGGCATCTGGTGCATGGACATTTTGCTGATCACAGCATGAACGCGGCGCGCTCGATGCCCGACTGGCTTGATCCGAAAGCAACAACGCTGCCGGCGCTGTTGAAAACGGCAGGCTACGCGACCGCGCATTTTGGCAAGTGGCATCTCGGCAGTGGAACCGGTGCACCACCGCCGGAGTCATACGGATTTGATGTTTCAAAGACGGTGAATTCGAACGGCCCGCAGCTGGGCGACGAGGCAAAGGATCCTTACTTCCGGGCGAAATCCACCGCACTGATCGTGGACGAAACGATCCAGTTCATCAAAGCGCATCAAGGCGGTCCCTTTTACGCGAATGTCTGGACGCTGCTGCCGCACGCTCCGCTGAAACCGACACCCGATCAGCTGAAGGAATACGAGTCGCTGGCACCCAGGGCGGACGATCCCGCCTTCGGTCCGTGGATGCGCAAGTATCTCGCAAATGCCAAAGACTTGAAGAGCCAGATGCAGGTCTTCTGCGCATCACTCACCGATCTCGACACGCAACTTGGCCGCCTCTTCACAGCGCTCGAGGAACTGAAAGTCGCCGACAACACCCTCATCTTTTTCTCCAGTGACAACGGTCCTGAAGATTACCGCATCAGCAATGCAGCGAACGCGGGTGTGGGCAACGCAGGGGTTCTTCGTGCGCGCAAACGCAGCATGTACGAAGGCGGCATCCGCACCTTTGGACTGCTGCGCTGGCCGGGTCATGTGACAGCAGGGCGCGTGGATGAGACCAGCGTGATGGGCGGGGTGGATTTCCTGCCGACGGTCTGCAAGATCGCCGGCATCAACCTACCGGCAGACCTGCATCCTGATGGAGAAGACATGAGCGACATTTGGCTTGGCCAATCCCGGCCGCGCACCAAGCCGCTGCATTGGGAATGGCTCTTCAATGTGCAGGGCGAGGATTACACACCTCCGATGCTCGCGGTTCGCGATGGAGACTGGAAACTCTTCGTCAATCATGATGGCAGCAAGGCTCAACTCTTCGACATTCCAAAAGACACCGGCGAGGAGCACGACATCGCCGCAGTGCACCCGGACATGGTGAAATCGCTCACCGCCAAAGCGCTCTCATGGCAGAAGTCGCTGCCGCCAAGCAGCGCGCGTGATCAAGTCATCGCGACCGGCAAACCGCAGGACAAGCGGGCCAAGGCCGTCAAACCCAATGCCGCGAAACCTGGCATCGACCGCGCCGCAATCTTCAAGCAGAAGGACAGCAATCACGACAGCAAACTCACGCTCGACGAGTATCTCGACAGATTTCCCGATCAGGCCGAGGGGCGGCGGCGCTTCCCGACCTTTGACACGAATCACGATGGCAGCCTGAGTGAAAGTGAATTCATTCGCGCGGGGAAACCATGAGCCTGACGCTCCCGCTCCAGTTTTAAAAACGGCAACAGTTCAAGCCCATGACAAACACACCCGAAAAATGGTATCACGGCGTTACCCATTATCAGTGGCTCATCCTGGTTGTTGCCTCTCTCGGCTGGATCTTTGACGCCTTTGAAGGCCAGCTCTACAACATCACGCGGGCGGACATGCTGCCAGATCTCCTGCATGTGACGGCGACCGACCCGCTGGTGAAAATCTGGGGCGAGCGCTTCCTCGGCATTTTCCTCCTCGGCGGCACCCTGGGCGGCTGGCTGTTCAGTTCACTGGCTGACAAATGGGGGCGCAATCCCGTCATGGCGCTGACGATTTTGTTTTACTCGATCTTCTCCGGCCTAACTGCTTTTGCCGATGAAATCTGGCATGTCGGAGCGCTGCGCTTTCTCGTGGCGATGGGTGTGGGCGGTGAATGGGCTGTCGGGGCGGCCCTGGTTGCCGAGGTGTTTCCAAAGCACGCGCGTGAACGCGCCGGCGGCATTTTCCACGCCACCAGTGTCGCCGGACTCTGGCTCGCTGCAGCGGCAAGCCTCTTCGTCGGCGCGAACTGGCGCAGCGCCTATTTGGTCGGGGTCGTTCCGGCACTGCTTGTGCTCTGGGTGCGCGTCAGCGTGAAGGAGCCGGATGCATGGAAAGAGGCGAAGCAAAACAAAGCCGAGCGAATGGGCAGCTTTTCCGAACTTCTCGGAACTCCGATGTGGCGCAACAGGGCGATCTTTGGTGCACTGCTGGCGATGGTGGGTCTTGCCACCTTCTGGGGTGTCGTGATCGCCGGTCAGGATCTCGCCGCCGACTTCCTCAAGCGCGCCGGCGATCCTGACTGGGCCAGCAAATCAAAGATCGCGTTTGGATTCATC
>CANJVS010000382.1 GCA_947477755.1 Verrucomicrobiaceae bacterium
ATGTTGTTTGATGAATGCACGCCCTGGCCCTGCACGCACGACGAGGCGAAAAAGAGCATGGAGCTCACCCTGCGCTGGGCTCAGCGCTGCCGCGACTGGGTGGACCAGCACCGGCCACAGACGGGTGGCGGAGCGCAGCTGCACTTCCCTATCGTACAGGGCAGCACCTTTCAGGACCTGCGTGAGCGCTGTGCTCGTGAGCTGGTGGCGCTGGACTTTCCCGGATATGCGGTCGGCGGCCTGAGCGTGGGTGAACCGGAGGAGGACATGATGCGAATCGCCGAGTGGACCTGCCCGATCCTGCCCGCGAACAAACCGCGCTATGCCATGGGCCTGGGTACACCGCCGCAGATGGTGGAACTGATCGCCCGCGGCATCGACATGTTTGACTGCGTGCTGCCGACGCGACTGGCGCGGAATGGCACGGCCTACACGCATGAAGGCACCATGAATTTGCGAAATGCCAAGTACGCCAAGGACTTCCGGCCCATCGCCGAAGACACCCATCCGCTGTGCCGGGGCTTTTCCAGAGCCTACATCAGGCACCTCATCAATACCCAAGAGGTGCTGGGTTTGAGGTTGATTTCCCTGCACAATCTGCATTTCTACGCGTCCCTCGCGTCCAGAGCACGCTTAGCCATCGATCAAGGTAGCTTCGCCGAATTCCGGGCGGAGGTCATTTCACGCTACCAGACCCGCTCCGAACCCACTGATCCATGATGCTTTCCCACCTCTCTTCCATCCTCGCGCAAGCCCCAGCCGGAGGTGCCGCACCAGGCGGTCTGCTGGGCAATCCCATGGTGTTCATGGGCCTGATGTTTGTGATGATGTACTTTCTGCTCATCCGCCCTCAACGCCAGAAGCAGAAGGAACTGGAGAAACTGATCAGCAGTGTGAAAGTCGGAGACCACGTCATCATGAATGGCGGCGAGCACGGCATCATCACCAGTGTGAAAGACCGCTCCGTGATGGTGAAGGTCGCGGACAACACGAAGATCGAATACGAGCGCAGCGCCATCGGCTCCGTCAGCAAAAAATCCGATGTGGTCGAAGCCACGACCGTCTGAGCACACGACCGCCACCCGATCTCCCTAGGCTCAGTCACTGAGTCCTGATCCCCTCCTTACCTTTCAAAACCAACCCACCTACATGTCCCCCATCGTCACCTTCCTGATCGGCGCAGCCATTCTGCTGATGCTTCTGTTTTACATCGGCACCGTCGTCCACAAGAGCAAGCGGCTCATCGGCTCCGCGCTGATTCTGCTAATGACCGCCTTCTCCGTCATCACGGTGAAGAACCTGTCGATTCCTCTCGGCATCGACTTGAAGGGCGGCAGTGAGTTTGTGGTCGAGCTTCAGAAGGGCAAGGCGGACGACGGCACGGAAAAGCCCGTCACAGCCGAGTCCGTTCAGCAGGCCATCGCCATTTTGGAAAAACGTCTGAATCCAGAAGGCACGAAAGATCTGACGATGCAACCGCAGGGCGCTGACCGCATCCTCATCCAGATGCCCGGTGTGAAGGCAGAAGAGTTCGCCGATGTGCGCGCGAAGATTCAGCAGGTGGCCCATCTGGAGTTCCGCATCGTTCATCAAAGCAGCTCCTCAAAGCTCGCCGAGATCAAAGCCAACGGCGGCGTCAAAGAGCCGGGCTGGGAAGAAGCGAAGTACAAGAAGCAGCTCGACAAGGACGGCAAGGAGATCCCAGACCGTGGCAGTGAGCTCGTCCGCAACCGCCCCGACATGGAAGGCAGGTATGTGAAGAGCGCTTTTGCCAACACGGATGCGGAAGGCTGGAAAGTTTACCTGAATCTCGACAGCGCCGGCTCAAAACTCTTTGACGACATCGCCGCGGTGAACAAAGGCCGCCAGCTCGCAATCATCGTGGACGGCGAGATCATCTCCGCACCGACACTCCAGACGGATCACTTCGGCGGCACCGCCGTCATCTCGGGCAACTTCAATCAGAAGAGCGCCTTCCAGCTCGCCACACTGCTGGAAAACCCGCTGGAAAATCCAATGACGATCCTTTCTGAAAGCGCGGTGTCCTCCGCCTACGGTCAGTCCTCCATTGATCAGGGCAAATGGGTCGGCATCGCCGGCCTGGCCATCACAACCTTGTTCATGCTCTTCATCTACCGTCTCGCTGGTCTGATCGCCATCGTCGGTCTGGTGATCAACCTGGCCATCCTCTTCGGCGGCATGTCCCTTTTCCAGTTCACCCTGACGATGCCCGGTATCGCCGGGATCGTGCTGACCATCGGCATGGCTGTGGATGCGAACGTGCTGATCTATGAACGTCTGCGTGAGGAAATGGAAGCCGGCCGCACACTGGCCAGCGCGCTGGAGGCTGCTTATGACAAAGCCTTCTCCGCCATCGCCGACTCCAACATCACGACACTGATCTCGGCCATCATTCTCTTCGTCATCTCCGGTGGTTTGGTGAAGGGTTTCGCCATCACCCTCATGATCGGTTTGCTCTCCTCCATGATCGGTGCGCTGATCGTGACCCGCGTGATCTTCATGTGGGTGATCGACAAAGGTATCCTGAAGAAGATCACCACAACGAAAATCATCCCTGACAAGATTTTCGACGTTCTCGCCAAAGCGAAGGGCTTCATCCTTGCCTCACTCGTTATCACAGCAATCTCGTTTGCGACCCTTGGCTACAAAGGCGCTGCCAGCTTCGGTATCGACTTCCGTGGCGGCGCTCTGGTCCACGTCGAGTTAAAGCCAGGGAAAAACATCGCGGATGCTGATCTCGACACGCTGCTTAAAGGCCTGAAGCTCGAAAACGGCAAATCAATCGGCAGCTACTATCCGCAGCGCAAAGGCACTGCCACAGGCGGCGACGTGATCGCCATCCGCAGTGAGTTTGATGCTGGCCCAGTCATCGCACAGGCGGTGCAGGCTAAGTTTGCGGACGCCACTCTGGGTGCTCAATCTTCCCGCGTCGGCGCGGTCATCGGCACTGAATCAGCCAAGACTTCGCTGATCGCCCTCGCCGTTGCCTTGGTCGGCATCTTTATTTACTTGATGGCGCGCTTTGAATTCGCCTTCGCCCTGGGTGCCATCGTGGCCCTCTTCCATGACGTCCTCATGGTGCCCGGACTGTGCGTGCTGTTCGGCCAGGAACTGAGCCTGATCCACATCGGAGCCATGCTGACCATCGCCGGTTACTCGATCAATGACACCATCGTGGTCTTTGACCGTATCCGTGAAACCATTCAGCGCGGTGGTGCCGGCACGATCCGTGAGCTGATGAATGAGGCTATCTGCAAGACCCTGAGCCGCACGCTCCTCACCGGCCCGACCGCTCTGGCTCCGATGATTGTGCTCCTGTTCCTGGGTAATCCAGCCATGCTTGAGTTCGCCATGCCGATCACCATCGGCGTGGTCCTGGGCACCTATTCCTCCATCTTCATCGCCAGTCCGCTGGTGCTGTGGTATGCCACAAAAACCGGCCAGAGCCTCAAGCGCAAAGTGCTCGACACTCACGAACAGGCGCAGAAAGCCGCCGCTGCAGTGGCTGCCGCCAAGACGGTCTAATCGGTCAGTTCAGACTCTTCCTTCCGAGGGCCCCGCTCAACCAGCGGGGCCCTTTTTTTTAGAGCATGGCCAGCCAGCGCATGAAGGACCAATGAGCCCCCATCATCTACGATTCCCCCGCGTGAGATGGGAAACATGAAGTCGCAGCCCCTGACCGCTGCTCACCCGAACACGCCACCAACTGAACCCCGCTCCGGTTTTATTCTTGCCACCCCCATTGGAGGCGCTAGTCTCGGCCTCGCAAATTGCACCCCCCTATCGAATGGAAGACATCAAAACGAACGACAAGGAGGCCACACCTTTGGACCTTAAACAAATCAAA
>CANJVS010000383.1 GCA_947477755.1 Verrucomicrobiaceae bacterium
AAACAAACACCGACAAACCTGCTCATTCGCTCCAGCCTCGCTTTGACCCTGGCCTTCGCCGTTTTGACACCCTTCCTATCTCAGTCCGCCGAGCCCGCTGACGAAAAGAAGATGGACAGTCAAATGATGGAACACTGCGAGAAGATGAAGGAACAGAAGAAGCAGATGAAGGCCGACATGAAGGCACAGGATGCCGACCTCACCGCACACGCCGCCAAGATGAACAGCTCCCCGGCAGACAAGAAGGTGGACGAGCTGGCCGCTCTGGTCACCCACATGCTGGAGCAACGAATCTCCATGGATGCGCGCAAGGCCAGGATGGAAGAGGAGATGATGGAACACATGATGAAGCACATGGAAATGGGTAAAAAATCCATGGCGAAGTGCCCCATGATGAAAGACATGAAAGGCATGGATCACAAACCAACTGACGCGGACAAAGAGCCATCAGAGGCGAAGAAATAATCGCCATGAAATTTAGAGGGGTTGGTGGCCGGATGGAGTTATATCTGGTGACCGCTGGGCAAGCGGCCTTGATTCAAAGTCCCTCATTCCATGACATCGCCCCTGGCCATTTTCCTCGCAGGGTTGCTGCTTCCCGCCGCAGCCTTCGCTTGTGATGCCTGCAAAAAGAAAGTGATCACCGGGCCGGTGATCGAATACGATCTCTACATCGCCGAACAAACTGTCAGCCCGGCGGGAAAGAAGGTGCATGGGCTCACTGTCAATGGTGGCATTCCGGGGCCGACGCTGCGTTTTCGTGAGGGCGATACCGCCCTCATTCGCGTCCACAACCAACTCAAGAAAGAAGAGACATCGACACACTGGCATGGCCTTCTTTTACCGAACGAGGAGGATGGTGTTCCGCATGTGACCACGCCGCCGATCCTGCCGGGTCAGACTCACACCTTTGAGTTCAAGCTGCGGCACAGCGGCACGTATTGGTACCACTCACACACGCATCTGCAGGAGCAGAATGGCGTGTTTGGCAGCATCGTCGTCACACCGAAAGGCGGCGAGCCGGTGAAGGCGGATCGCGAGCAGGTGCTGGTACTCTCTGATTGGACGAATATCGAACCCATGGAGGTGATGCGCATGTTGATGCGTGGAAGTGATTACTTTGGTCTGATGCGGCGGAACTCTCAATCCGTCCTGGGTGCTTGGCAGAGTGGCAACTTGAAGGACTACTTCTCTCGAGAATGGGATCGTATGATGCCGATGGACATTTCTGACGTGGGTTATCACGGCTTTCTCATCAACGGTCAGAGACAGGTGCGCATTGATGGTAAACCGGGTGAACGTGTACGACTTCGGATCATCAACGCCTCAGCGGCAACTTATCATTACCTCGCGTCTTCAGCCGGACCACTGACCATCGTGGCCGCAGACGGACCCGCGGTGGAGCCGGTGAAGGTGGACCGTTTCCTGATGGCCATTGCTGAGACGTATGATGTGATCATCACCATCCCATCCACCGGCCAGTATGAGCTGCGTGCCACAGCTCAGGATGGCAGTGGGCATGTGTCGGCCACTTTTGGTTCGGGGGAAATGCATCCTGCTACAGATCCGCCAAAGCCGAATCTATACCAGATGGATGACATGCTCACACTGCCGCTGGAAGAGCAGGAGGATGATCTGCGTGCCTCCCTGAAACTGCCGCGGCCAGGATCGCCCTACCGCGTGCTGCGCGCTACGCAAGACACCACTCTGCCTGTGAAACTGCCGCGTCGAAAGATCACGATGCACCTCACAGGCGACATGAATCGCTATATCTGGTCCTTTGATGGCAAGACCATTGCGCAGGAGCCTTATGTGATGATCAAAAAGGGTGAGGTCATCGAACTTGAACTCATCAACGACACCATGATGCATCACCCGATTCATCTGCACGGGCACTTTTTCAGATTGCTCATGGGGCAAGGTTCACGCTCACCGCTGAAGCATACGGTGGATGTGCCGCCGATGAGCAAACGCACCGTTGAGTTCGAGGCAAATGAAGCCAAGGATTGGATGTTCCACTGTCACATTCTTTATCACATGATGTCCGGCATGGCCCGGGTGTTCCGCTATGAAGATGAAATCGTTTCCAAACTGCCGCAAGGCATGCCGATGAGCGATGACAGCTCCAAGCACTGGGCCGGGCTCGGAGAGCATCATCAAGACATGGGGTATATTTGGGGCGCGGCCTCCATCCAGTCGCAGATGAGCAACGGTCTGCTTACCTGGATGAACCCGAAGAACGATCTCCAACTTGCTTGGGAAGCCGGCTGGCAGCGCGTGGACAACCCGCAATATGAGGTCGATGCCCTTTACCAGCGCTACTTCAATGCGAACTTTCAAGCCTTTGGCGGCTATCGTTTCAGTAACCACAACGATGCAGGAAATCGCTTTGTCTCCGGCATCAATTACCGATTGCCACTTATGTTTTGGACCGACCTCAGTGTCGATAGTGAGGGCAACGGCCGCTTTCAACTTTCCAAGCGTCTCCAACTCACGCCACGTCTTGGTGCCTGGGGCTACGCTTTCTACGATACCGGCAGCCGTTGGGAGTGGAGCGCAGGGACGGATTACACCCTCACGCGCAGTTCCTCGCTCACGTTTTCCTACCACAGTGACTACGGCCTCGGCGCAGGACTGCTTTTCCGCTTTTGATAACACAAGTCATCATCACCCCAACTCACACCCCACCATGAAAACCAAATTCGCCACTCTGATCACCACTGCCTTGCTCGCTCTTAGCCTCAGCGCAGCCGGCGTGAAGCCCTATCCACTTAAAACCTGTCTTGTCAGCGGGAATGAACTCGGCAGCATGGGCAAGCCGATCACCAAGGTCTATGAAGGCCAGGAGATCAAATTCTGCTGCAAACCCTGCATCAAGAAGTTTGAAGCCAATCCGGCCAAATACCTTTCGAAGCTGCCCAAGTAAGCTCTTCAAAGCATAGCACGCTGCAGCAACTGCTGATGAATGAGCCTCCCTTGCTGTGCCGCTTAGGCAGCGCTGCAAGGAGGCATGTTTTGTGAGGGTTTGAAGTGCCAGTCGTGTTTGTCCGTTTGAACCCCAACTCATCCGGACTCTCCATGAAATCGTCTCTCAATGTTGACCATCACCTCCTTCATTGCCCAGGGGGCGCTTCTGGGAAGGTTGGCGCAGGTGGATCATGCTGAAGCCAGTGAGATGGCCGATGTCGAAGCCATACAACTGCCGCTGTTCAAAAGCCGAGAGAAGGAAACCACCTCTGATTCACCCCCATTGAGACTTCGTGGCTCCCGAACTGTGTCTGATGTCTTATTCTCCGACCGATACCGACATCTTCGACATGCAGCGACTCGCTGCCGGGGACGACATGGCTCTGAACACGATTATGGGACCCTGGCATGACAAGGTGGCGGTGTTCCTGAAGCACATGACCGGCGATCATGATGTCCCGGCAGCCCCGCTCAGGAAACCTTTGTGCGTCTTATCAATGCTGCGGCACCCAGCCATTGCCTCCGGAGAGGATGAAAGCGCTTTGCTGGAGGCTCCCAATCATGAACCGCCTCCGGATACAGAGGTGGTGAGCAGCAAACGGTTGCTCGCAGTTAAGGTGGCCATCGCGGGATTGCCGCCTGAACTGCGCGAGTCCTTATGGCTCTTCACCTATAAGGACATGAGCTACAAACAGATCGCGGAAGTGGCCCACTGCAGCATCAAGACAGTTGGGACGCGCATCTACAGGGCGCGGCAAATGCTCAAGAGTCTGCTGACGGACATGGCGAGCTAAACCGATCTTGCGTACTATAGTGCAATTCTTGTTAGGTGTGAGGGTTTCAGGACTTTGCGGTGTTTATACCAACGAAAGCAGTTCGTCTGCTACAACACCCAACCCA
>CANJVS010000384.1 GCA_947477755.1 Verrucomicrobiaceae bacterium
AAAGTCGGCGCAAAGCAGCAAGGACGGCGCATTCCAGGACCGGCTGCGCGCCAGTGTCTGCGCGCGTGCGACAAATTGATCCGCCTGCGCCGTGGCATCGACATGGTTTTGCAGGCGATAGTAAACTCCCGGCAGCATGCCGGCACGATCCGAAGAGGCGAGGAAGTTTCCGCATTTTTCATCCAGCTTGCCACCCTTGCCCGCACGGGCGATCAGCGCGCTGGCTCCACCGGCACGCAAGGCGGAGACATCATGCTCCGAAAAAGCATGGCCATCACGCTGGCGTTCTTTGGGATCGTAGGCCGAGACATTGATGATCTGTGGCAATCCGTGGGAGAAGGTCATCGCACCGCCGGGCTTGCCTCCGGAACGTGGTGCGGCGCATTGGACCAGGACGAGGGCGAGAGGCAGAAGGGTGAGGCGTTTCATGGGGGAATTGAAAAAGGTCCGGCTTCAGACCGGAAGAATGGCCTTCATGTTCAAGTTCGGCGAGGAAGGGTGGCTGTGAACAGGGACAATCATGTTTATGGTTAGGGAGTTAGGTGAAGTCTTTCATTTTTTACCCTTGCCATTCCTGCGCTTTTTGACCGTGGGTTCTGGCGTTCCACCAGCGGGCGCGGCATCCTTGATCAGGGCATCGAGACGGGCGCGCATCTCCTTCAGTCTTTCGGGTTGCGCGGTGGCGAGGTTGTTGGCTTCAGCGATGTCCGTGGCGAGGTTGTACAGTTCCATTCTGCCGCCAGAGACTTCACTGCCTTTCGACTCTTCAGCATCTTTGTCGGAAGCGTTGAGCAGCAGCTTCCAATCACCCATGCGCAGAGCCATCCTGTCGGGCGACATGCCGGGAAGCAGAAGTGCATCATGCGGCGACTTGGCTCCCTGAGTGAGCACGGGCCAGATGTCGAGGCCATCAGGCGCGAGCTTTTGATCGGCAGGCGCACCCGTGAGTTTGACCAGCGTTGGATACCAATCCACGGCATGCATGGGTTCGCCGATGCTGATGCCCGCCGGGATTTTGCCGGGCCAGGTGGCAAAGGAGCAGACACGAATGCCGCCTTCATAGATGGTGCCTTTGCCGGCACGCAGCGGCGTGTTCATGGTGGCTGTGCCGGGGCCGGGGCCTCCGTTGTCCGAGGAGAAGATGATGAGCGTGTCTTTGAGCCTGCCCTTTTCATCGAGCGCGGCGGTGATTTGACCGATGGCTTCATCCACGGCCGAAAGCATCCCGGCAATGCTGCGCCGGGTTTTAGGCAGATCCTTGTACGGTTCGGTGTAGCTGTCCGGCACCTGATGAGGACTGTGGATGCCGTTGAAGGGAACATAGAGAAAGAGCGGCTTGCCGTCGGCTTGCTCGTGGATGATGCGGCGGGCCTCCTTTGACAGCAGATGCGTGGTGTAGCCTTCTTCGACGAGCGGCTTGTCATCGCGATACCAGTCCATCTTGCCATCGCGCTCGTGTTTGAAGTAATCCAGCGCACCAAAGAAGTGTCCATACTGATGGTCGAAACCGCGACGGGTCGGCGTGTATTCAGGCTGGAATTCGCCAAGATGCCACTTGCCGCAAATGGCCGTCGTGTAACCGGCATCATGCAATGCCTGCGGCAGCAGGCGCTCGGCCCGAGGCAATCCCCATGGCGCACCCGGCCTGACGACATTGTAGACGCCGGTGTGCGTGGCATAGCGGCCGGTCATCAGCGCTGATCGTGTGGGCGAGCAGACCGGTTGAACGTAAAAAGATTTCAGCACCGCGCCGCTCTTTGCCAGCTTGTCGATGTTGGGTGTGCGGATGTCCTTCCCGCCATTGAAACCGCAATCAGCATAACCCAGATCATCCACCAGGAAGTAGACGATGTTCGGGCGCTGCTCCGCGGCAGCGGTTGCATGACCGAAGCAGAATGATGAAATCAGGAAGGTTAGGGCGGCGATGCGGTTCATGATGGAATACTACTTTTTGTTTTTCTTGTTCCTGCCCTTCTTCTCCTGCTTGCGCTGTTCAGAGCCATTCCAGCGTGGATCCTCCCATCGCGGTGGTTGCATGGTGGCATCCCATTGGTCAAAGAGGGCGGTCAGTTCAGCCTTCCTGGCGGGGTTGTCAGCGGAGAGATCTTTTTGCTCGCCCGGATCGGTGGCAAGATTGACCAGCATGGGCTCCATCTCCTTTGATGCTTTGACAAGCTTCCAGTCACCCTGGCGCACGGCGTGCTGCACACCGAACCGGAAATAAAGCTCGCGCGGCGCGAGCCTGTCGGTCTTGCCTTCGAGCAATGGCAGAAGGTTTGTCCCATCGAGATCAATCTTTGGGGCTTCCGCGCCTGCGGCGGCGAGCGCGGTGGGCAGGACATCGAGTTGAATCACCGGGTCATTGATGACACGACCGCCGGGGATGCGGCCTTTCCACTGAGCCATCCAGGTGACGCGAATGCCTCCTTCCCAGACAAACCACTTGTGGCCGCGCAGCCCCATCTGCTCGGAGATTGGTGAAGCGCCCCCATTGTCGCTGATGCAAAAGATGAGCGTGTTTTCCTCCAGCTTCATTTGGCGCAGATGGGTCATCACGGTGCCGATCGCTTCATCGGCCTCGCTCACGAGCGCGGCATAGGCCTGCTCGCGTTTATCGAGATGCTTGAACTTCTCCAACCATGCAGGCGAGGCCACGATGGGCGAATGCACGGCATTGAATGACAGGTAGAGGAAGAACGGTTTTGCCTGGTTCGCGTCGATGAATCCACAAGCCTCACGCGCATAAACCGGCGAGGTCACGGGCGCTCCTTCCAGCTCACGGATCAGTTCATTGCCGCGATAAAACGACGGGCCCTTGCCTTCGCCAAGATTGCCGACGGTGCCCATGGCAAAATCAAAACCACGCGCCAGTGGCATGAACTCCGGAGCGGTGTCGCCCAGATGCCATTTGCCGACGATGCCGCTGGTGTAGCCCGAAGGCTTCAAGTGCTGGGCCATGGTCGTTTCGCTCAGCAGGAGTTCACGTCCTTCTTTGGTCGGATTGGCATCATGTCCGGTGCGCGCCTGATAGCGTCCGGTCATCAAGCCGACACGTCCAGGCGAGCAGACGCAACCGCTCGAGTAACCATTGGTGAAACGCACTCCGTTCGCCGCGAGCGCATCCATGTTCGGTGTCGGGGCGAGCTTGCCCCCGTATGCCCCGGGCTGCGCCCAGCCCATGTCATCGAGGTAAAATACAATGATGTTAGGCTTCGCTGCTGCTGCGACATGCAGCTGCGCCAGCAGCAGGACGGTGAGTGAGATGAAGCTTTGATTCATGAAGCGCCGCCTGAAACGCGGGAGTGGCCTGCATCTGACAGTTCATTTCAACTCCGCTCAAAACTCTGTTCTTGTCGGCTTGCCTCCTTCTCCGGACTTGATCTCGATCCAGTCGATCTCCACGGGTTGCTCCTGCATAGGCAGGTAAAGCCGGACGATGCCGAGCGGGCCGGTGGCGGTGAGTTGCACGGTAACTTCCTCCCAGTCACCGCCTTTCAGGGTGAATCCGGCGCGCCTGGCCTTGCCTTCCGTGCCATTGGCGAGCCAGTCAAAATGGGAGGTGCCCGCTTTGGCCCTGATGCGGAATGTGGCAGTGCCGGCGCCGCTGTGTTTGCCGGCGGAAAAACCGAGGAAGCATGCATCGCCAATGTTAGTTAGGCGAAGGATGCCTTCTTTGACGGAGGCTTTGCAATCGCGAGCCTTCCAACCTTGCAGGGCGGGATCGCCATCGTCCCGGCCCTTGACGGGCGCTTTGGCTTTGCCTTTCGGCTGCTGTTTGCCCTCGAGTTCGGGATGATACTTCTTCGGGTCAAAGGCGGGATTCGGCACAGGCACGACCGCCTTGGTGTCGATGAGGAATTTCTC
>CANJVS010000385.1 GCA_947477755.1 Verrucomicrobiaceae bacterium
CAGCGCGAGATCGGCGGGGTCCTGCTCGGGGAATTGACTCTGCTGGTGCTGGCTGCGTTGCCTTTGGGACTGCTCTTTGGCCGTGGTCTGGCCAATTTCATCATCAGCGCGATCAGCACCGAAACGGTGCGCCTTCCGCTGATGATCAGCACGCGCACCTACAGTGTGGCGGTGCTGGTGGTGATGGGTGCGGCGGCCGCCTGCTTCTGGGTGGTCAGCCGGATGCTGAGCAAGCTGGACATGGTGAGTGTGCTGAAGGCGCGCGACTGATCAAAGAGTCGCTTTCTTCACCTTGCCAAAATCAGCGCCCAGGAAGCGCTTTGCCATTCCCTCAGCCTGCTCGGAAAGGTCGGTCAAAAAGATCTCCAGCGTCGGCTTGCTGCGTGCCGTGCGGAGCAGGTTTTGTTCTTCCAGCACACGTTTGGTGTGAGCCGCACAGGTGCTGGCGCTGTCCACCAGGCGGACTTTTTTACCGAGCATTTTTTGCAGCACCGGCATGAGCAGCGGGTAGTGCGTGCAGCCCAGCACGAGTGTGTCCATGCCTTTTGCCAGGAGCGGATTGAGGTACTCCTTGAGGACCAGTTTCAGCGCCGGGTGATCCGTCCAGCCCTCCTCAACAAAGGGCACCAGCAGCGGCGTGGCGACGGCGTGGATTTGCAGGCTTGGCTTGCGCATCGCCAGCGCATACTGATACGCGCTGCTGCGGATCGTGCCTGCGGTGCCAATGATGCCCACGCGTTCACAATCAGACCCGGCCAGCGTGGCCTCGACGCCCGCTTCGAGCACGCCGATGATGGGCACGCGAAAGGTGGCCTGCAGCAGTGGCAGGGCATGAGCCGTGGCGGTGTTGCACGCGACGATCACCGCCTTGACTCCGTGACCGACGAGAAAATGCGCATCCTCCACCGAGAAGCGGCGGATCGTGTCCGGAGACTTTGATCCATAAGGCACCCGTGCGGTATCGCCGAGATAGACGATGGACTCATTGGGCAGCAGTTCACGCAGCGCACGGACAACGGTCAAACCGCCGACGCCGGAGTCAAAAACACCGAGTGGAGACTGCTTGGATTCGGAAGAACTCATGAGTGCTGACAGGAAACGCAGCCTGCCGCCAGAGCAAGCGACCAGTCGAGCAAAGTTTCAATCACACGCCTGCCGCGCTCCAGTCCACCGGAGCTAAGCTATGCACCGGACCCAGTTTTTACGCAAGCCTGCCAAGATTGATCCGGAAAATCACATCGACAGGCAACACTGATTCGCAACCTTCGCCGGCATGATCCATGCACTGCTCGACACAACTCAAGTCATCGGCACCGTCGAAATCGACCACGCCATCCATGAAGTCTGCACCGAAGCCATCGCCAACCATGACCGTCACGACAATCATCTCACCGTGAATCTGCGGGCCTTTCTCCGCGCGACGAAGCATGATCACATCGGCGAAGTCAGCTCTCCGGACTGGCTGGCGGCCCCGCAGACGATCACCGAGCACGTGGATGCCGAAGAAGCGCACGCCCTGGCCAGTGACATCTTCTCGCGGTGGTGCCACAAGATCGCCGCTTTGCTGCCGCACTGAGCCGCGCCAATGCCGGCGGCCTGAGGATGTCTGGATTAAATCCACAACCATGAATCGATCAAAAGATCGATTCCGCATGCAGTGCTTCATGGAAAAAGAGCCGGTGCAGCCTCCTTTCACTGCAGCATTCGCGGTTCCCAATTTTCAGCCTCAGCGCTTTGACTTCACATACGCGAGGATCTTTTGATCATCGTCACCGGCAGCCCAGACGACACGGAGAAAGTCGGCGGGATGAATGTCATGCTTGGAGAGAAAGGCACGGTCACCACCGCAGCCAAACATGGTGTCGGGATCCATCTCACCGCGCAGTTTAGCGCGGGCTTTGACGATGATGCGCGGCAGCCAGACGATGCCGTCGAGTTCGGCGCTCTTGGCGGGCAACTCAGAAGGGACGATGATTTTGGTGCTGGGCACACCTTTCTGGATGGTGAGGAAGTAGTCGCGGCGTGCGGCTGCAATGAGCAGGGCCGCGATGGCGGTGGGGTCTTCACCGCCGGAAGTGACGTTGTCTTCGACAAAGTCAAAGAACTCGCGCTCACGGTAACCGATGGATTTCAGGAACTCGTGATCCTCGTCGCTGAACCACTCTTCAAAGTCATGATTGCCCTCATCGTACTCGTCCACGCAGGAATCGAAGAGTTCGACGAAATAAGAATCCCAGATGTAGTTTTTCATAAATTTGGATAGGCGGGGTTCACTTCACGAGCGTCTCATAGAGCGCCTTGGTGCGCTCGGCAATACTGGTCCAGCTGAAGCGCTCGACTGCACGCTTGCGGCCCGCGAGGCCCATCAGACGGCATTTTTCCGGGTCTGCCATGAGAGTGTTGACGGCTTGCGCCAGATCTTTGGCAAAGCGTGCCGGGTCGGTGGCCTCAAAGGGGCTTTCGTTTTGTTGGTCAAGCTGGACAAGAAGCCCTGTCTCATATGGAACGACGACTTCCTTGATGCCTCCGACGGCGCTGGCAACAACGGCAGTTTCGCAAGCCATGGCCTCAAGATTGATGATGCCAAAGGGCTCGTAAATCGAAGGGCAGCAGAAGACGCTCGCGTGCGAATACATGACGATCTTTTCAGGCGCTGGCAGCATGGATTGAATCCAGACAATGCCCCCGTGCCTGACCTGGGCGGCAGCCACCGCAGCCTCCATCTCAGCCAGAATCTCAGGCGTGTCAGGCGCGCCGGCGCAGAGCACAATCTGAAAACCCGGGTCCATGCTCTCAATGGCACGCACCAGGTGGATGATGCCCTTCTGACGCGTGATGCGGCCGACAAAGAGGACATACGGAACATCAGGATTCACTCCATGCTTGCGCAGAACATCGGGGTCTTCGACGCGATGGTACTCGACAGGATCGATGCCGTTGTGAATGACATGAATCTTGTGCGGATCGACGTGGAAGAGCCGCATGATGTCGGTCTTTGTCTCCTCCGACACGGCGATCACTGCGTCCGCCATCTCGATGGCAGTTTTCTCCAGCCAGCAGGAGAAATCATACCCCCCACCAAGCTGCTCACGCTTCCAAGGGCGCAGCGGCTCCAGCGAATGAACGGTGAGCACCATAGGCAAACCGTAATTCAGCTTGGCCAGGATGCCTCCGAAGTGCGCGTACCAAGTGTGAAGATGGACAACCTGGGCGTCGATGTTCTGCGTGTTGAAGTCCAGATTGCGCTGCAGCGCGCCAAAGACGGGTTTTAATTTCCCCGGACTGGTCCACTTCAACATGTCGAGCCCGGCGCCTTGAACAGTGATGCCTCCACTCATAGTGTTTTGATCACCAAAACAGCGAACCTCCACCTCCATGAGTTTGGCCAGCTCACGTGTGAGGTATTCAACATGCACGCCGGCACCGCCGTAAATGTAGGGCGGGTATTCGTTGGTCAGGAAAAGGGTCTTCATGGAGATGCCTTGTCTATCGTGATGCGGCTGCCATAGGCAAGCAAAAGCCTCATTTTAGAGGAATCCCACTGATAAAAGTCAAACTGGGCACGGCTCGTAGTCGATCTCCATGAACTCGGCCACTTCAGGTATCCAGCGATTCTGCACGAACGCGGTGTGGCCGGGATGATTGCTGTAAAAGGCGTAAGCGGCGGCATCAGCGAACTCCATGGACAGACCAAAGGTGAATTGATTTTTCCGGCTGGTCTGACGCAGGCACTCAAACTTCTGCACGCCTTCGATCCTGGAAAGCTCGCGTGCGGCCAGAAGAAAATCATGTTCGGCGGCAGTGCCTGATTCATGCTTGAGGCGGAAGGCAACGGTATGTCGAATCATAGGGGTGTGAAGC
>CANJVS010000386.1 GCA_947477755.1 Verrucomicrobiaceae bacterium
CGCAAAAGCCACCTGGCGTGGCTCCATACACGATCACATCCGCCTCATGGGCGGCGTGGGCGGAAAGACTGATGGCGAAAAACAGGGCTGCGATTCGTGTCATGGCTTGCAACAGGCCGCTGCTTTCACGTTTTGGACATCATTTTGTTAACGCCCCGTGTTTGCATGGCTGCGTGGTGAAAGTGCGCCAGTAACTCAAACGATGGAAGACCTGAAAACTCAACCTGCCCAAGGGCGCAGAACAAAGGCTGGATGTCGTTCCCTTGCAGTTCGTTGTTCACCTTGATGCGGAGACTGGTTCGGTGGTTGGCGTTTATAGCCATCCTATGCCGCATCCGAGTGAAGCGCCCGGAAGTGCTGGCTGACTACGCTCGGTCGCCTTGCGCCAGAAAACTGGCGGGCATGCTTGTCATAGCGGCACCACGAGGCCTTCGGCTTTGGCGAGTTTCTTCTGGTTGCCGTCAAAGGTCAGGAATTGTTTGGCCTTCAGCCGGATCGAGGCCGCGACATGGAGAATGTCAAAGCCACGATGGCCATCTTTCAGAGTATGCGTGGCCGAGAGTCGTTTGGCTTCATCCACGACATCGGCTAAATTGCAGACGTGAATTTTCAGCCGCCCACTGGCGCGATCAGCCTCATATTGAGCCCAAAACAGGGCCGCTTCTCCGGGGCCAATGCCCTTGCGGAATTCCGCGAATCGGAGCGCGTTTCCCAGTTCATACTCGTTCAGTGTGGTGAGGGTAAGGGCTGTGCGGTGTGACTTCACCCATGCCACCGCACGCGGCGTATTTCCGTCATTCCCGTAGAGCGAGAACAAAAAACTGGTGTCGGCACAAGTTACCATTTTCCGCCAGCTTCGTGGGTGAGTTCAAGTGATTCGGCAGCCGTCAATGGGCATGCCCCGGATCGATCTCGCTTCACGGCCTGGCTTTGTGTCCAATCCACGCGTGCAGCAGGCTGATCCTGCTCAGGGATCAGTCGAGCAATCGCCTTGCCGCGCTGCGTGATCACAATTTCTTCCCCAGCTCCGATCCAGCTCAGCAGGCTGGTGTAGCGATTTCTCAAATCTCGTACAGTCGCAGTTTTCATGATGCTCCATTATTGGCGCACAAGGCCCGGTTGTCAAAGCCGGTTCGGATCACTCCCATGGCGGCGGACACCAAACCAACTGTAGACGATGTCCCCGGTCCGAGCCCATGCCGTTCGATTAGCCGCAGTGGGGCAGGGAAGGAGAGGGGGCAGAGGAAAGCAATGGGAGTCGATTCTTGAGTGGCGGGGACTGCGGGCGGCCCTTCACTCTCGGCGATGTCAGCGGGGCGGCATCAGGAGCGCCCTTCATGGCTCCAGGTGTTGCTACTTGGTTTCAGCTTTTTTCCCGCGTCCGATGAACTCGGCGCGGCTGAGGAAGCCGTCTTTGTCGGTGTCGTATTTATCGAAGCGCTCACCTGCACTGGTGGCATCTGACTGGTGGGTGGTGAAATACTCGCGGGTGAGTTTGCCGGCCTTGTCTTTGTCGAGCTTGTCAAATTTGGCGGCGCGCTCGGCGGCATCGGTATCGGCGGGTGGTTCTTCAGTGGTCTTGGAATTGGGTTTCATTTCCGGTTTTTCGCCTTCTCCGCTTTTGTTGCCCTTGTGGGCATGGCGGCCGGTGCCATCGCCACTGTCCGGGATGCCGCCTGCGGGATTGAGTTCGGCAAGGGCGGCGGCTAGGCGTGTTCTTGCAGCGATCGCAGCCGGGTCGGTGGAGTCTGCCGGGACAAGTTTCTCAGTGAAGGGAGCGCCGCTCATGTCATAGAGTTCGCCGAGGTGATTGAGCTTCCATCCAGTGTCCCGGACATACCACATGGCGGCGAGTTGATTGTAGATCCAGGCGCGCCGGGTGCCTTCCTTTCCCTGCAGTTGGGCTGCGATGCTGTGGCCGTCAAAAATGGTTTTTTCCGGCAGTCGGGTGCCGATGATTTCAGCGAAGGTGGGCAGCAGATCACTGGAATCGACAAGGTCGGCAGAAACTTTTCCGCCGGGTGTTTTAGCGGGCCAGTTGGCGATGAATGGCACGAGGCCGCCACATTCGAGCATACTGCCTTTCATGCCGGAGAGGTTGCGTCCGCCGATGGTTGAGAGCGGGTCCTGTCCTTTGCCGGTGCCGTTGTCGCCCATGAAGATGATGAGCGTGTTGTCGCGCAGTTTCATCACTTCCAGTTCGGCGACGAGCTTGCCGACGAGCTTGTCCATGTAGAGGATGTTGTCACCAAAGAGATCCTTGCTGTCCGGAGCGCTGTCCGGCGTGGGCTGAATGTCACCATGGACATGCACCATGGAATAATAGAGAAAGAACGGCTTCGACTGATGCTTCCGGATGAAGCTTACGGCCTGCTCGTGCATCAGGTCCGGCATGTATTCCTTCATGCCGAGCTTCAGGTCCCGGCCATTGGCGCGGTAGCGTTCGAGCTTGTCCGGTTTGCGGCTCCAATAGACCCCGCTGCCATTGAAGCGCAGGTAGTCGTCGAATCCGGCCTCGTCTGGTTCGCCTGGAAGCTGGCCCCATTTGCCGATCGCTGAAGCCATATAACCGGCGGATTTAAACGTGCGTGCCAGTTGAAGCTCCGACTTGGGCATGCGCATGCAGGCATCCTGATTCGATGAGCCGTTGCGGAAGGCGTAGCGTCCTGTCTGGATCAAGGCCCGCGACGGTCCGCAAAGCGCTCCGGTGAATGCCTGGGTGAAGCGGATGCCCGTTGCTGCAAGCTTGTCGATGTTTGGCGTCTTGTAATTGTCCGAACCGTAGCAGCCGACGTTTCCGATGCCGAGATCATCCGCAAGGATGAAGATGACGTTGGGTTGGGGTTCAGCTCCGGAGAGTGGTGCGGTAGCAACTGTCAGCAGTGAAAGAAGAAGGAGGAGTGATTTCATGATGAGGAGTTGTTGGGTGCACGCCGCCTTCTACTTGCCCTGCTTCACGTATTCCTCACGGCTGAGGAAGCCATCTTGATTGGTGTCCCATTTGCTGAATCGCCCGGCAGCGGCTGCGGCATCGGACTGGTGGGCGATGTAGAACTCGCGGGACAGTTTGCCGGCTTTGTCCTGATCCAGTTTGTTGAAGCGTGCAACGCGGTCATCGGCCGCGTTGCCGGCAGTTTTGGTTGGGGCGGGCTTTTCCTTTTTTTTGCCTTTGGACTGAGACTTGGCGAGCGGGGCGTCGGAACCAACGGGCGGGAGGTGTTTGGCAAGGGTTGCGAGCAACTCTTGATGCTCGGGTTTGCCCGCGAGGCTCACGGTCTCATTCGGATCGGCTTGTTCGTCGTAGAGCTCCCTGTCCACGATTTTGGAGCCATTGCGTTCGCGCCAGTAGGTGGCGCGGTAGCGTTCCGTGCGGATGCTGTAACCCATGACAGGGCCTTGAGGTGACTTCTTTGGGTATTGGCTGATGGCGACGTCGACGGAGGGGGCGTCGGGATTGTCGATGAAGTTCTTGATGCTGCTCCCGTCAAGACCTGAGGGAATGGCAAGGCCGCAGAGTTCGGCGAGTGTGGGATAGACATCGACGAACTCGACCGGTGCAGCGCACTTCCGGCCGGCAGTCTTCGATCCGGGCACACTGATGAGCAGAGGCGCGCGTGTGGCGATTTCAAAGTTGGTGTGCTTGTGCCAGAGTCCATGGTCGCCAAGTTGCCAGCCGTGGTCGCCCCAGAGGACGATGATGGTGTTGTCAGCGAGACCTTCCTTTTCAAGCGCATCGAGCACCTTGCCGACCTGGGCGTCCATGTAGCTGATGCAGGCGTAGTAGCCATGACGCAGGGTTTTGGCGAAATCATCAGGAATGGGATCCTCCTTCGGCACGCCGGGGTAGTTGTGCAGC
>CANJVS010000387.1 GCA_947477755.1 Verrucomicrobiaceae bacterium
TGAGTCGTTCGGCATCTGTTTTCAGTTTGGTCAGCTCTTCGTTGATGCCCTCGATCTGTTGTTCGACCACGCGCTCCAGCACTTCCGGCTCACGCTCGGTGAACTGATAGAGTTCATAGGCAGGGCTCTCTTTGAGTGCATCGGTCGCTTCGATGACGGAGATGATTTCGGCCTCCAAGCTGTTGAAGAGCTTCTGCATTTGCTCCAGTTCGTCTGAGTCACCGAATTCGATGGCCGTCCAACCTTGGCGCAGGACATAGCCCAGCGGATCATCAGCGATCTGTCGCAGCGTTTCCAGATCGCCACTGTCCTTGGCCGTGTTGATGGCACCCGTGAGCTTGGTGTACGTTTCCTGCATCACTGGATCATTGGCAAAGCGGTCCGGGTGAAACACCTTCACCAGCTTACGCCAGAGGCCTTTGACTTCGATCTCCTCCTCGTCGGACAACCGCCGTTTGGCTTCCATCGCCGCGTCCGTGTCTTCATACTCCTGCTGGGTATGGGCATCGGCCTGCTGGTAGGCTTCACGCACGCGTTCCGCTTCGTCTTCACCTTCACGGAGTAGCGTGTCGAGGAATGTCTGGCGATAGTTCACCACCAGTCTCAGCCGGTCGCGCTCTTCAAAATGTCGGCGCAGGCGTTGGAAGATTTTGGCTTGCAGCGCAGTGACATGGTTCTTCTCGGAGGTGTAGGCCGCTTCCAGTTCAGCGAGCCGGGCGCGTGAGGCATCAATCAGACCCCGAAGCCGCTGCAAATCGGGGTGGACATAGATGACGATCCCCTCGCCCTGCGGCACAGCATCCGCGCCGCCTTGCTGCCTCTCGGTGGCGACAAAGAAAGCCTTCGTTTCAAGGGGCAGTTCATCATCCAATGCACGCAGATACCAGCGGCCCATGGCCGCACTGCTGGCATTGGTTGACCCCGCCAGCCATTCCAGCCAGCCACGCAGCTCAGGATTCCGGCGCGCATCGTCGATGGACTTTCCCTTGTGTTTGCCAAAGGGGAAGCGACTCGGATACCATTCATCCTCTGCATAGGCTTTGACCGCATCCCAGGTGTGAATGCCGCGCTGCTCAGCAATGGGGCGGAGCACCTGAGCAAACAAATCCGCCACGGTTTCCACGTCGCCAAGGGCGGTGTGCGCCCCGCGTTCCGGCAGGCGGTAATATTGGCGCAGCGTTTGCAGCTTGCAGTTGCCCGCAGGCACAGGATCGAGCAGGCGCTGAGCCAGACGCAGCGCGCAGAAGCCTCCGCGCCCCATGTGAGGGATACCCAGCCGATCCCATTCAGGCTTCAGCACCCTGTCCAGGTCGTAGTCAAGGTTGTAGGCCACCACTGGTAGATCCTTCACATAGAGCCGGAGAGTCTCATGGACTTGGTTGGCGGACTCACCATCGCGTTCCAAGATTTCTCGCGTGTAACCATGCACCCGAGAGGCTTCTGGCGGGATGTCTTGATTCTGATTGATCAGTTTTCGGAAAGGCTCACCGACAGGCTGCCACCCACGCATCCTTTGAGCACCGATTTCGACCACAAAGATCGGCGCGGCAAAGCCCGTCGTTTCGGTGTCGAGGATGATCCAGTCAGTGTGCAGCATGATTAGAAGTTCTGGTCAGGTCGCTGAATGAGTCGAGTTTTATCCTTGTCGTATGAGAGATTGGATAGGTTCCGCAAAGGACGTATGTCCAGTTCGGTGAGCTGGTTGTCTTCACAAGAAAGCCAGGTGAGCAGAGGCACGGCCGATAGCTCCAGTTCGGTGAATTGGTTGTTTACACAATAAAGCCAAGTAAGCAGAGGCACGGCCGATAGCTCCAGTTCGGTGAATTGGTTGTTTGCACAATAAAGCGAGTTAAGCCGAGGAACAGCCGACAGCTCCAGTTCGGTGAATTGGTTGTCCCTACAATTAAGCGACGTAAGCAGCGGAATAGCCGCCAAGTCCAGTTCGGTGAGTTGGTTGTCCCCACAATCAAGCGATGTAAGCAGCGGAACAGCCGACAGATCCAGCTCGGTGAGTTGGTTGTTTACATAATTAAGTGATGTAAGCAGCGGCACAGCAGCCAAGTCTAGTTCGATGCGTTCGTTGATTGCACAATTAAGCGATGTAAGCAGCGGCACAGCAGCCAAGTCTAGCTCGGTGAGTTGGTTGTTTACACAATTAAGCGATGTAAGCAGCGGCACAGCAGCCAAGTCTAGCTCGGTGAGTTCGTTGGATTCACAATCAAGCGAAGTAAGCAGCGGAACTGCCGCCAACTCCAGTTCGCTGAGTTGGTTGTGCGAATAATCAAGCGATGTAAGCAGTGGAATAGCCGCCAAGTCCAGTTCGGTGAGGTAGCAACACTCACAAGAAAGCGATGTAAGCAGCGGAACGGCTGCCAAGTCCAGCTCACTGCCGCGCAGGTGGATGGCGTGAGCATGGTGAACCCCGGTGATCCGGCCAGCGTGGGCCTGAGCGTGGTGGGAGACACGCTGCACTTCAGCTTTGAAATCCCCCGCGGCCAGGAAGGTGTGCCGGGGGTGAATGGCAATGATGGGGCGGACGGTATGCCAGGTCCGCAAGGTCCGGCAGGTGATCCGGGTGGGCCACCCGGGCC
The DNA here is from genome assembly GCA_947477755.1 of Verrucomicrobiaceae bacterium. Taxonomy (GTDB): domain Bacteria; phylum Verrucomicrobiota; class Verrucomicrobiia; order Verrucomicrobiales; family Verrucomicrobiaceae; genus Prosthecobacter. The sequence continues at coordinate 2,592 of CANJVS010000387.1, forward strand.
ACAAGGAATCCAAGGCCCGGAAGGTCCTGTTGGCCCCCAAGGCGCGACGGGTATTCAAGGTCCTCCTGGCAATGACGGGGCCACTGGCCCGCAGGGTCCACAAGGCGTGGCTGGCCCCACGGGTGCTCAAGGTCCGCAAGGTGATCCCGGTGGCCCACCGGGGCCACCAGGTGCAAATGGCATCAATGGAACCAACGGCAGCGATGGTGCCCAAGGTCCACCGGGGGAAGTGACCAATGCCGCCCTGTCCGGCGCGATCAGCAGCACCAGCAGTAACTCGAATGCGGTGTCGACTCTGGACACGCCGTTTGGCAATGATCCGCCAACACTCGCGGACATGGAGACCCTGCGCGTGAAGATGAATGAGCTGATCACGGCGCTGCGTCGGTAGCTGCGCCCATCGCGGATCGTTTTTCGGCGGCCATTGCCAGGCGTGGAGATTGGCGGACATGGGTTGTGTTTTCAGCCGATCTCATGACGGGGCAAAGTGCTGCTTCGCGGCATCAGTCGTTGTAAGCCGCCTCGCCGTGTTCGGCGAGGTCGAGGCCCTGGCTTTCTTCATCGCTGGTGACGCGGAGAGGAATGAAGAGGGCGATGACTTTCAGGATGACGTAGCTGGCGACGGCGGAGAGGATGGTGGTGTAGAGCGCCGCGAGGAGCTGGGTTTTAAGCTGGGCGGCGATCTGGAAATCACCGAGGCCGCCGGCAAAGGAAGTGCTGCCGAAAACGGCGACCAGGATGGTGCCGACGAAGCCGCCGACGCCATGCACGCCGAAGACGTCGAGGGCGTCATCGTAGCGGAATTTTTTCTTCAGCTTGGCGCAGGCGAGCCAGCAGATGAGTGCCGAGGCGGCACCGATGCAGATGGCTCCGACGGGGCCGACCTTGCCCGAGGCCGGAGTGATGGCGGCGAGTCCGGCGATGGAACCGGTCGCGATGCCGAGGGCGCTGGGGCGCTGCACTTTGATCCATTCGATGGCCATCCAGACAAGCGCCGCGGTGCAGGCGGAGAGATGGGTGACGATGAGTGTCATGGCGGCATTGCCATTGGCGGCGAGCTGGCTGCCTGCATTGAAGCCAAACCAGCCGACCCACAGCATCCCGGCACCGATGAGTGTGAGCGGCAGATTGTGCGGCAGCATCTGGGTGGTGGGGAAACCTTTGCGCGGACCGACCACGATGCAAAGCACCAGCGCGGCGACGCCTGCGGTGATGTGGACGACGATGCCGCCCGCGAGATCGATGACACCCGTGAGACCGAGGAA
>CANJVS010000388.1 GCA_947477755.1 Verrucomicrobiaceae bacterium
CTGCTGTCGCTTTGATAAGCTGTGCCATTCCAACGCAACAGTCGCGCGCTGCCGCCGATGACACCACGCACGACAAGATCGCAATCACCTGCCGAAGTGGCTGCACGCGCCTCCAGCAGCGCCAGATCGGCAATCACCGCCGCTTCCGCACGATTCGCCGCCGTGACCGTGCAGCTGTAGCCAACCGTGCGCGCCGTGCCGGTGTCGAAGCATTGAATAAAAGCCGTGATGTCGGCGAATTCCTTCAGGGTCTCCAGGTTCGAGAGCACATACGGATGCACCGTCGGCAGCAGTGACGTTCCGCCCGTTCCATCATGCAGCATTCCGAACCCGCTGACGGAAACCGCTCCGGCGCGCGAGTCGAGGAGCATGCGCTGATACGTGGTGCGCAGCGGTGGTGTCTTCACCGGCTGGCTGAGTCCTGATTCCTGGGGCAGGTCGATGTTGTGGTCCGTACCTTCAGGCAGCAAATGGCAGGTGCTGCAGTGGGACTTGCTGTGATTGTTGAAGAGGTCACGTCCCGTGACCGGATTGCCCGGGCCAAAACTGGTTGGAAGCGAGCGGTCGTAATTGCGGTTCGGATTCGAGTGATGAACGATCGACTTCAGGTAATCCGCGAGATCATCCATGTCATCAGCCGCGATCTGGGTGTTACCCATCAGGTTGGCAAAGGTTGGATTGAAACTTTGCAGCTCAGGCTTGTCGCCCCGCCAGTGGAAGGGTGCGCCATTCTGCATCCCCCGCAGCGTCTGGGTGACCATGGGCCCCTTCATCGGATGCAGCACGCGCGGGCGCGGTGTGGTGTCGTGAACGCTGAGGTTTGCGCCAAGCACCGTGAGCATCTCGCCGCCGGGATCGCCGAGATCCCAGGCCAGGCCGTCATTGTCCGCATCGATGTGGCAGATGCCGCAAGACATGGTGCCATTGCCGGAAAGACGTGCGTCGAAGAGATAACCGCGGCCCTCCCGGACAGCGCGCGGCATGGGATCGTAAGCGCTCAGCGCCAGCTCTCCGCTGATGGCGAGCGTGCTTGTGTCAATCACGCTGATGCTGCTTGAAAATTTGTTCAGCGTGTAGAGCAGCCCGCGCGCTTCATCGAGCACAAGCCCGCGCGGCCCGCGCATGGAGGACGCATCGGAATCAGTGCCGGTGCGGATATCGACACGTGCGGTAACCGCGCCTGTATCCGGGTCGATCCTCGCGATCCGATCCGAAGCAAAAGCCGCCACCCAGGCATGGGTGCCAGCGGAGGAAAAGACAAGGCTCGTCGGCTGCGCCAGCGCTGTGGCACGCGCCCCGGGATTCGGCAGGATATTGTAATCAATGCCAGGATTCAGATCCACCCGGGTGACCAGCGAGGGGGTGATGATCGACAAGCGACTGTCCGCAAAGTGCCCGCGCAGGTTGGGCTCAAAGCGTGTGAGATTCAGAGCCTCGGTATTGGCAACCCAGACCTGATCACTGCCCGGACGTGCAACGAGATCGAAGAGATTCGTGCCGACATCGCTGACGTAGCGCGCGACGGTGCCCGTCAGCGTGTTGATCTCCGCCACGTCGTTATCGAGAATGGTGTTGGTCACGCGCGGGTCGCTTGACGCGACGATGAGCGCCGTGCCAGGCGCGGCTGGCAGCGCGGTGTTGGTGGGATCAGGCTGCGGCGGGGCCGCGCTCTTATTCAACACCGTGGTGTGGTTGCCTGAGTGAAGGAAGGCGGCGTAAACCCGCGAGCCATCCGCATTCACCGCCAAAGCATGTGGATACGCGCCTGTGAGATTGATCGAGCCCGACGCGGCTCGTGTGCCTGCATCAAAGACGCGAATCTGCCCTGCCCGTGCACAGGCGACATAGGCCTTTCCAGCGGCGAAAACGACATCCGTGGGTTCATCACCCACGCGCAGTGTTTCCACCACCACTCCAGCGCCCAGGCTGAGAATGGAGACGCTGTCACCTGCCTCGTTGACAATCCAAAACTCATCATTGGTTCGCGCACGAATGCTGGCTGGCTCCAGCCCGACCGGGATCTGACTGAGGCGCACGGGTGTTCCGCTGGTGAGATCGAAGACTGTGACGCGGGCATTCGAGGAATCGAGAGCGACGAGCCGCGTGCCATCCGGCGTCATCGCCAGAGGGTGCACCTGCCGGGCTTCAAAGTGCTGGTAAGCGGCGGAAGCGGTGCAGGTCATCAAAAGCAAATATATGAGCGATCTCATCAAGTCAGGGGGTGGCGGGTTTCAGTGAGTGAATTTAAAAATCGGGTTCAGGATGAAGTCAGCCGGCTCTGTATTCCGGGCACAGCGCAGGCATGCCTTTTGAGGAGAGATGTCTCTCCCGTTCAGATAATGGCTGAACGGGAGGGCCCGGCGGGGATGCGAACGCTAGCTGACGCCGCCTCCCGGGAACGCCGGGATAGGCATGGGAGCATCTAATCATGCTTTGCCTTCAGCAGGCGAAAACAGCACGGAGGAAATCCGTATCACACATGTTGTGAGTGCATGAAGCATCCGCAGCAAACGGTCGTGCGATCTGAGTCAGCTCCTGAAAAGCGGCACTTGCTAGATGCGCTCAAGGCGCTGGGGCGGTGGTGTCACCGGTGGCTCCTGCCGTGTCGTGAGCCGGCTGGATGTCGTGATCCAGCACTGCGGAACGGAGGGGGAAAAAACAAATTTGGGGATGGAGACCAGAGCGAGCGTGAGTTCCAGCTCCTTGAGTTTGGAAGGTGTCGTCCCACCATCCGGCATCCCATTTTCAGTCTGCTGCCCCTGCTTCACCGCCTTGCAAAGCGGACAGGGATGATCACCGTCAAAGGTATCGCTCAAACCTTCGGACAGAGAACCCTTCTCCACGCTGTAAGCGACCGCCATACCGACCCAGGCTGCGGATTGCAGCACAGCCCAGTGCAGCCCGATGGAAACCACCAGGGCCGCGACAACAAGGGTCTGTGACAGGCGTGACATGTGCAAAAAAGAGGCGGGAGACACCTAGCTGGCACCTCCCGCCTGTTCAAGAACAGAATGCTTTCCCGAAGAATCAGTCTGGCTTGTGGTCCGTGTGACAGGCTTTGCAGTTCACGGCCTTCTTGTAGTCCTCAACACCGGAGGCGTCCTTGGCTTGGACCTTTTTGACTGCGGCGATGAGGGCCTGGCATTTTTTTACCCAGGCGTCTTTTTCTCCCTTTGGCGGAGCCTCACCACACATGGCCTGATAGCACTTCAGGAGGTTGGCCAGATCTTCCGTTGTTGCCGTGCCCGCGCCGACTTTTTTGCAGGTCGGATCGGTGCCCTTGGGAGCTTTGTGATACTTCTTCATGGCGTCTTCGATGACGTCAGAAGCGAAGACGGCGGTGCTGCCCAGAAAGGCCAGAGCAACGATGGTTAGGAGGGGGTGTTTCTTCATGGGTGTCTGCTGGATGGCGCGGATGTTGGATGATATTGAAAACGCCGGAGACAAATCCGGCGGAGGCTGTCTTCTCAAAAAACCTGCCGTTTGTCACGCCAAGAATGACAGGCTGGAGGTGTTTTCTCTCCAATCCTTGAAGGGACCCCAGTGGATTCGTGCGTTCCGCCAGTGATGGATCATCGGCAAGGAGGTGATGCTGCCGGACGTTCAGGAGAGATGATTGCGCCAATGTCCCGGCAATGCCTAACCACCTGTGATGCAGCCCGTTTGCCGGCCTTATGAGTGGCATCGTCGGTCACACTCTCTATGCGGAGCTGGCGCTGCGTGAAGCCGCACGGCGCAGGCTGCCCTTTGCCGTGATGCTTCAGCAACATCGCGCCAATTTTCACGCCGGCGCCTATCTCGGCAGTGACATCCAGGTCATGCCTGAGGC
>CANJVS010000389.1 GCA_947477755.1 Verrucomicrobiaceae bacterium
AAAAAGCTCGGGCATCGGCTCAAACTTGAGTCCGTGGCCGCAGCAAGTCTTGGCACAGGTAAAACGGCTGATGGACTGGAAGCCATCCGCTGGTGGCAGCAGGGCAAGATGGCGGAGATCGCCGAGTACTGCGCCTTCGACGTGAAGGTCACCAAATGTGTCCATGAGTATGGTGCCAAGCATGGCCACGTGAAATATCACGACCGCAATGGCCGCGAGCAAAGCGTGGCCGTGGAGTGGTCGATTGATTGAAGCGCTGCCCGCGGGATCGCGGTTGTTCGGCTGAGTCCTGATTCCACACATGACTGCAATCACCTTACAACGTATTCGAACAGTCGTTGCGGTACAGCTTATTCTCGGGCCGATTGTCTGCCTTGGCTTTGTGGCATTATTCGGATGGGCTTGGACCGACAGCACAACTTGGGGAGCTTGGTCCAAGGGGCCTCAGACGCCATCGGAACATCTTCACAGCTTCTCCACGTTCATGCTCCGATTTTATTGGCCGCAGATTCTTGCATCTATCGCAGCAATTGCGACAGGCATATACCTCTGGCCACGAAGGATGCCACCCTTCTGAGTCTTGCATAACCATGTCAGCATTCACTCACTCTAAGCCTAACATTAAAGGGTGCATTGCTGCGAGGAACGAGCCAGCAAATGTCCCTCGAGTTATACGCTGCCTTGCGAGGCGAAGCCAAGCCGCAGAGCCGGTGCAGCAGGTCATCCCGGACTTGACTTGCAGGCGCGCTGATGCGCTTGATGTTAGGCCTTTGATGCTCGTTTCGCGTTGAAGCGATGGCGGTTGAACCCTGCGCGTTGGGTGACGTTATTTTCGGCGCAGGGTCACAAACAGCGCGGCATGATCGCTGCCGGTGAGTCGCCAGATTTTCCTGGTCTCAAGGACCTCCCAGTCTGCGCCGACCCACAGCTGGTCCAGGCTCAACAGCGGCAGGCCGCAGGGCCAGGTCTCTTTAAAACCTGAGCCAGCGACTTCAAACGATTCGACAAAATCCCTGCGAATGCCGGCGAGGTGCACGGATTCGAGTGGCGTGTTGAAGTCACCCACAAGGATGGCATCACGCCGGCCCTGGGTGTGGTTGAGAGCCTCCTGCAATTGCTCGCGGCGTGAGTGAAACAAGTGCGGATACACGTCCGCCACCACGACGGGAAAGGCTGATCCATGAGCCTGGACCTCAAATCGTGCAAAAGCGCCGATGCTTTCGAGCTTGCCCCTTTCCCGATAGCGCGAGGGCATTTGGGAGAACCACAGAATGCCGCGCGGCATCCATGCGACCTCATAGCCGGGCAGCGCGGACCTGTATCTTTCGATCAGCGTGCCTGCCGTGCTGCCCGGCTCGACAAAGGCCGCCAGCTGCGGTTTCAGCTCCCGCATGAGATCCACCATTTCCTGATCCAGTCCGGAAGGACGGCCGAGATTCCAGAAGAGAAACGTCACCTCACTGTTGGTTGGGCCGGTCACCATCCCTGCCACCTTGGGCTGAGGCGTGCACCATGATGATGACACCCACCACAGGGTGATCATGAGCGTGCTGACTGCGGCCAGCACCCTCAGACGGCGTGTGGTGCGGGGCCATGCAGCAAGCACCAGGCTCAGTGCGATCAGGCATGGCTTCGGCAGGCCGTAGAATGCCAGTGCCCAGCGCATGTCATGATCCCTGAGCCACAGTTGCAGGATCAGGCCCGAGCCCAGAATCAGCCACCCGAAAACGTGCAGCGCGCGCATGGCATTAGCGCACAGGTGTCAGCACGACCTTTTGCACATCAAGCACCGCCGCCTTGAGTTTGTTCACCGGATCGATCGCCAACCGCTGTGTGCCCGCCGCTTTGATTTCGATCTCGCCAGCCTGCACGTCCTGCCACTTTTGAAAGCCGCCGGTGTCCTGGGTGGTGAACTTCAGGGCTTGACCATTGAGTTTCACTTCGACCTCGCTGCCGTGATTGCCACCACCGCAACCGTGGGTGACCGCCACCTTGTAGCGGCCGGGTTTCGTCACCTGAAACTCCCACTCTGCGAAGTCATCCGGATCCGTCCAATAGCCGAGGCAGTTTTTTTCCGGCTTTGACTCATAACGCATGTTCTCAGACCAGGTCGTGGCATCCCTGGCATTCAGAGTGATCACCCCGTCTTCCGCCTGCTTGATCTCTTCACCCTCGGAGGTTGGAATCAGCGCGATTTCCTGGATCGACAAGCCGGCATTTTCTGCGGGGGGCGTCAGCAGCGCAAAGGGCATGTCTCCGGGCTGTGCGATGGAGACGGTGCCCAGATACGATTTCGTCGGCTGTGAGGCGCTGGCCAGGGTCTTCTTCACCATGAGATCGCCCATGCGGAACTGCATTCCAAGGGCGGCGCGTAACAAAGTGTAAGTTAGGCGGATCTGGTATCGGCCGGAGCGTTTTGCCTTGAATTTTGTCCAGGTGTAGGTCTCCCAGTGCGTGCCGTTGGAGTGCTCATAATCTTTGGGGCCAAAGGTGATGATGCCCCGCGTGGGCATGTCCTTGCGCTCCACAGGTTCACTGTTGCCAAACCCGCCGATATCCACCGCTTCAGGAAATTCCATTTCCTTGGGCGGGGTTGAATCCGCCACCGACTTGATGGCCGCAGGCTGCGGTGCTGCCGGCTTGGTTGTCACGGGCTGGGCAGCAGGAGTTTTTGCTTCAGCCTTTGGTGCAGCGGCCGCCTGTCCAGCCTTTGGTTCAGGTGCTTTATCGCAGGAGCAGAGGGTGAATGCCAACGAGAGCGTGGCGGTAAAATAAGACGGGCGGATCATGGGAAGGAAGCGACCAGACTGCCAGCAGGCGGCAGAAACGGCAACTGGTAACGAGTGACACGGACAATCGTTAGCAGCAGGAGTGAGATTCTGTTTTCGGATCGTGGTTGGCATCTGTCAGCGTCCGGTTACGATGCATGCCATGAAACCCCCCGCCCACCCCTGCCCTGTTTGTGGATTCACCAAGCTCCGTGCCGCGCCGCGCAGCAGTTCCGGCGTTGGTTCCATGGAGATTTGCCCGTCTTGCGGATTTCAGTTTGGTGTCAGCGATGACGATGACGGCATCAGCTATGAGGAATGGCGGGAAGATTGGATCGAGGGCGGCATGGAATGGACCAGCACGGGTATTGAACAACCGCGTGGCTGGAATGCTGCCGCTGCTCTTGCCACCGTCAAAAAAGCGGCGGTGAAGCGGAGCAAGTGACGCGATCCGTTGGACTGGCTGATGGGTTGGTTGCGAAAAGGTGGCATGGCTTCCCTGCCCTTCGCTTCCGATCATAAACCCGCAGGAGCTCGGGCCTGGCTTTCGCTTGATGGTGCGTGGAGGTGAGAGAGCCGGGGCGGTATGGGCGTAGTTGAATGCGCGCATGCTCCCAGGTCATCCCAACAGTTTGTTCAACCGTCGCGAATGGCTTCGCGTTGGTGGCTTGGGCTGCTTGGGGCTTTCTCTGCCGGCCATGCTGCAAGCGCGGGCACCGCGCAGCAAGGATGGCTCGTTTGGCCGGGCTAAAAGCTGCATCATCCTCTTCCTCAGCGGTGGCCCGCCGCAGCATGAGACCTTTGACCCCAAGCCAGATGCTCCCTTGGAGATTCGGGGCGATTTCAAATCGATCCCAACCTCGGTGCCGGGCATTCATTTCTCCGAGACTCTGCCGCGCACGGCAAAGCTGATGCAGCATCTCGCCGTGATTCGCTCCATGACGACGGGCATTAATGCGCACTCCACCAGCGGCTGCTTCATGCTCACCGGCTACGCACCCGCCTCAAAGGCTGAAAGCGTGCCGCCCAGTCACAACGACTGGCCCAGCATCGCCGCC
>CANJVS010000390.1 GCA_947477755.1 Verrucomicrobiaceae bacterium
CAAGCTTCAGCGTGCCTGTCACACCGCCGGTGCTGGTGACGGTCATCGTCATCAACCCGCCGATAAAGTCGGTCTCTGACCCGCTATCAGCAATGGTCGCGGAGTAACTGCCAACCAAGGAGGCTGGGAGCGGGCGCACGATAATGTCGAACCGGACGGTATTGGAAATACCCTGCACATTTGCGGCGCTCACGATGACAGAACTGCGCACCGCCTCGGTCGGAAAACCGGTGATGCGACCGGTGCTGTTGGATAAAGTCAGGCCTTTGGGCAAGCCTGTAACGGTGTAGGTCACCGGGCCATTGTGAGTTACGATGGGAAGGTCGTAATACCCACTGATGACGCCATCCGGCACAACTGCGGGAGCTTCGAGAAAAGCGACATCGGGAATGCCTGCTTGAGTGACCGTGTGTGTCTTGCCACCGATCTTCACCGTGCCCGTGCGGGATGTTTTGGTTGGATTGGGCGCCGGGATGAAACGCACGGTGGCAGCACCAGGCCAGGGTGTCACAAAGCTTAGCCAAGGGATCGATTCGATCACAGAAAACGGTGCCGTCGCTGACACGCTTAGATCGTAAGGCGGACTGTCGGAGGGGATGTTGACATCAGGCCCCAGATTGCAGGTGCCTAGCGTCAGTGTCACCGTCGCCCCATTGCTTTTTGCACCAACGACGTCACTGGCAACGTAGGTGAAGCTGCCACCCGTGAAAGTGGCTGAGGGAGTGAACACCAGATCCCCGCCAACCTTTGCGACGGCGCCCACAGCGGCCCCGGGTTGGGTGAAGGAAGCAATGCTCAGCGTGTCTCCGTCAGGTTCACCGTCATTGCCAAGCACCGAAATCACCACCTTGGATGAAGGCAGTGCCGCCACCGAGTCATCCGTGGCCACTGGAACATTATTTGGGGTAGTGAAGGTCATGTTCACCCCGGCCGCTGAACCCATGCTGCTGGATGCCCGGACGCGGAAGTTGTACTTGGTGTGTGGAAGCAGCCCCCAGATTGCTGCTGACACATTCGTGAGTGAGGTCCCCGTGAGCGTCACTGGCGTGGCCTCCACAATGTCACCATACTTGGTCGTTAGACCGTAATCAAAGAACACCATCCGCTCAAGGTTGTTGGCGTTCACACTTCCTCTGAGTGTAGCTTCATTCACCATGACACCAGCTGCAGCCGTCGTTGTGGCCACGGGCACGATGGCGGCAACACCTGTGGCGGTGAGCGTGATGTCGTATGGCGACTCGTCACTGTCATTGCTGGCAATATGGAGCACCGAAGTCTTCACCCCCAGGGTCGGCACACTCACCTGCACCCTGAAAGTCATGCTGCTATCGGCAGGAATGGTTGAGTCAGGCAATGCTGAGACCGTGAAGAGCGACTGATCCGGTCCAGTCTTGGTCATGCTCAATCCGGTGAGTGGCTTGGTCCCTTCATTCTTGATCGTGAAAGTCTTCATGCCAATGCCACTCACCATCCCGACATTGCCCAAATCAACACGGCCACCATCAGCAACGCTCATGCCGTCTTCCAGTTCCACAGCGATCTCCTGTTCGCCTCCCGTGCCTTGGATACTGAAGGTGTAGGGGTTCGTATCACTGGCATCATTGGCGATGCTCAGGGTGGCTTGACGCAGACCAACAGCGCTTGGGGCAAAGGTGATCTCAAAGGTCGTTTTGCTTCCAATCGCAGCCAAAGGTGAAACTGGCTGAGCGATGACACTGAAGTCGGCAGCATGACTGCCACTGATCACCACTTTGGGCGTGCCCGTCAAATCCAGCGCCGTGAATCCAGTATTGCGAATGGTAAAGGTGCGCACCTCTGAACCTTCAAGAGGATTGGCCCTGCCAAAGTCCGTGCCATCAGCAGCTCCGGGAGTCGTGTCTCCACTGACAATTCCCAAATCGTTGCCACTGATCAAGATGCCCGCCAACGGCGCTCCGTAGATCACTGTGGAGTGATCCACACCACCACCTAATCCACCCAAACTTAGAACCTTCCGATTAGCCAGGACACTGGTGCCGCTAACCATGTTCACAGCGATTGGCACAGTACTGGACATCCACGGCCTATTGTCCCCGAGTTTACCAAAGGAGTTGGCGCCCCAGGCGGCGACCGTACCATCGGAGTTCAGCGCCAAACTGTGTGAACTACCCGCCGCGATGGTCACTACGGCTTTGCCATAAAGTGCACTGACACCGCTGGCCGCGTTCACTGCCGTCGGCACGAACCGATCTGTCACCGTGTTATCCCCGAGTGCCCCGTTGCCATTGGAGCCCCATGCTGCCAGAGAACCATCTGAACACAGTGCCAGATTGTGTTCGCCGCCAGCAGCAATGGCCACCACGCCCTTGCCAAACACCGCGCTAATACCACAGGCCGTATTCACTGCCACCGGCACCAATCGATCTATCGTCGAACCATCTCCGAGTTGCCCGTGATTGTTATGGCCCCACGCAGCGATCATTCCATCAGAGCAGAGCACCAAGTTATGCTCACCGCCCGCCGAGATTGCTGCCACCGTCTTGCCGAACAGCGCACTGGCACCATTGCCCCTGTTCACTGCCACCGGCACCAATCGATCTGTCAGCGTGCTGTCTCCGAGTTGCCCATAATAGTTAGACCCCCAAGCCGCCAAGGTTCCGTCCGAGCACAGTGCCAAACTGTGCCCTACGCCGGCCGCGATTGCCACCACAGTTTTGCCAAACAGCGCACTCGTACCACTGACCCTGTTCACTGCCACAGGTACGCTGCGATCCGCCATCGTATTATCCCCGAGTTGGCCGTTACCGTTCCAGCCCCAAGACGCCAGAGTGCCATCTGAGCACAGCGCCAAATTGTGCCCGCCGCCAGTCGCGATGGCCACCACGGTCTTCCCAAACAACGCACTGATTCCGCTGGCCGTGTTCACAGCAACCGGCACGGCACTAGACGTTGTCGTGTTATCTCCGAGTTGACCATAATAGTTGTTTCCCCATGCATAGACTTGGCCTTCACTGGTCAGTGCCAAGGTGTGCGCACCACCGCTCGCGACCTGCACGGTGGTTTTACCAGCCAGCACCCCGCCCTGCTCTACCGCCACGGGAACTGAAAGAGCATACTTCCCCCCACCATCTCCAAGCTGACCAGAGGTGTTCAGCCCCCAGGCAGCCAACCCTGTGTAGGGCCAAAGCAGCACCAGATCATTGCCATCGCCGCCGTAATACCAGGCAATGAAGGGATAGGTGGTGCCATTGAAATTTAATTGAACCGTCGCTCCGTTGGCCACGTTGCTGAAGGCACCCTGGATAAAGGCGGTGCCGGTGTTCTTCACCACCATCAGATTCGCTCCCATGGTCGGCGCACAATTGAGCGTGAGATCAAGCGTCAGTCCTGCCGCGTTCAAGGTGTTGAAGATGCTGCCAACGTCCGACTCAGCATTGAAAACAGCGGACACCGAGGTCGTCGTTGTGCCGGCGAGTTGGATGTCGAAAGGATTTTCATCGCCATCGTTGCTGGTGATGTGAAGTGCCGCCGATTTTGCCCCACTGATTGTGGGACTGTAGCGGACCACGAAAGTGGCGGCGCCATCAGGCCCGGCGACTGGCGCAACCGGGCTGCTGATGAGACTGAACTGACCGGCATCTGCTCCGTCAAGCGTGGTGCCCAGACCGGTCAAGCGTGACCCGCTTCCGCCTGTATTCTTCACCGTGAAGACCAGATCCGCCGAACTCCCAACAGGCACGGGTCTGAATTGACTGAGCCCACCCTGGCTGACTTCAACGCCCTGAGGTTGCTCCACGGTGATCTCCGGCTCTGTTCCGGTTCCCTGGATGTTAAAGGTGTAAGG
>CANJVS010000391.1 GCA_947477755.1 Verrucomicrobiaceae bacterium
CATCAAACGTTTTCATGAATCACGCGGTGAAGGGCACCGGAATGTGTGCCTGATCCCGACCAGTGCCCATGGCACCAATCCGGCCAGCGCAGCCATGTGTGCCTTTAAAGTCGTCGCGGTGACCTGCGATGATCATGGCAACATCTCGCTTGATGATTTGAAGACGAAGCTGGAAGCAAACGCCGGCAACGTTGCCGCGCTGATGGTAACCTATCCATCCACCCATGGTGTCTTTGAAGAAAGCATCAGCGAAATCTGCCGGCTTACCCATGCGCATGGTGGTCAGGTGTACATGGATGGCGCAAATATGAATGCGCAGGTCGGACTGACCTCACCCGGAAAAATCGGCGCTGATGTGTGCCACCTGAATTTGCACAAAACCTTCTGCATCCCGCACGGTGGCGGCGGGCCTGGCGTTGGTCCCATCGCGGTCGCCGCTCATCTAAAAGCGCATCTGCCGGGTCACATCGTCTGGACAGACAGAGCTGAAGGTGCCGTGTGTTCAGCCCCATGGGGCAGTGCCAGCATTTGCACGATCTCCTGGATGTACATTGCCATGATGGGATCTCAGCTTACGGATGCGACGAAATATGCGATCCTTGGTGCAAACTACATCGCCAAAAAACTGTCACCGTGCTTCCCCACACTCTACAAAGGCAGGAATGGATTCGTGGCGCACGAGTGCATCCTTGATTTCCGGCACTTCCACCATGTAACAGTTGAGGATGTGGCAAAACGACTCATGGATTTCGGCTTTCATGCGCCAACAATGAGCTGGCCTGTGGGCGGCACACTCATGATCGAACCGACAGAGAGCGAGAGCCTGGGCGAGTTGGATCGTTTTTGCGAAGCCATGACCTGCATCCATGGCGAGATTCTGAGCGTTGAAAACGGCATCGCTCACGCCACGGACAACGCGCTGAAACGTGCGCCGCACACCGCTGTTTTTGTAACCAAATCCGACTGGCCTCACAGCTACACCCGCGAGGCCGCCGCCTACCCCCTGCCCTGGGTTCGTGAATCGAAGTACTGGCCACCCGTGGCTCGGGTGGACAATGTCTACGGCGACCGCCACCTCATTTGCTCCTGCATCAGCGTGGAGGATGCGGCAGAGAGTTAGTGCAAAAGAATCAGCGTCGCACTTGCGGCAGGGGCTCAGCATGTGCCTGAACGTCCTACTTCAGCCACCCAGCAGGCAGATTCAGCAGCTCAGCGTAACTAAATGTGCTCTTACCAACCGCGGTGAACCTGATCGTTCACCTGGAGACAGCATTCAGATGCCCCGATCTGGAGAGGACTCTCAATGTTTGCCAGCGCCTTGAACTGCTGGAGCTGCTCCGCCCGTGTTGGAAGGGGCATACTTGGCCACAAGGAACGCTCCACCAACCGCGAGGAGGCAGCCAAAGATGAATGGCACCGGCAGATTTTTCAAACCTCCCTCAGGCGGATGAATAAGCATGGCCGTGATGGTGTTGATCACCGGGGCTCCAGCAAAGACGATGGGCATCACCGCAGCTGCCGCGGCACCTTTATAGATCGGGGCTGCAGCACCAAGTGCGAGGACAAGCGTCAAGGCCCCCAGGGCACCGGCGACACCGGCAACAAGGCTCCAGGAAATACCGGAGCCGGTGAATCCAAAATTGGAACCGCGTACCTTGAGAACCACGGCAGCGATGACGCCAATCAATGCGTAGGCAATGCAAACAAAAAGGAAGGCTTTCAGACCTGCATGCGGTGTTTCCGGCCCCATAGGCATGAAACCGCGTCCTTTGTGAAGAAGAACACCATAAACGCCCCAGGAGAGCACAGTGAGAAGGGCGAAAGTAAGCCAGGTCATATTAGATTTTTTGGGTGGAGGATTCACTTCGGTAGGAAACGTTGGGGACAACCTATTTGGTCGGAAAATGTGAGGAAACAAAGGCTTTTCTTCAAGCACGACTGGCTTCCAACTCTGCCTCAGTCTTACCGACGCGGCGGAAATGCAGCTGCTGCACGCGGCGCAGGTCTGCCTTGGTGGTGGTGACTTCAAAATCTTCAATCGTGACGCTCTCACCCACCTTGGGCAGACGGCCTAGCATGTGAGTGACGTAACCGCCGATGGTGGTGACCTCATCACTCTCGATCTTCAGGGCCGTATGCTCGGCGATCTCATAAAGATTGAGCGTGCCTTCCACGACAAATTCATCATCGCTGATACGGCGAAACTCACTGGTCTCATGATCAAACTCGTCCTGAATGTCGCCAACAATCTCTTCAAGCACGTTGTCGAGCGTAACAACGCCAACCGCCCCGCCATACTCATCCACGGCGAGCGCAATATGCGCGTGTTTGTCCAGAAAGAAGCGCAGCAACTTGTCGATGGGCAGCATCTCTGGCACCATGGGCAGATCACGTCGGATAGTACGCAGATCCGCCTTTGGTTGACCGACAAGGGCAATGAGATCCTTGATATGAATCATGCCCACGCTGTGATCGAGGTGTCCCTCAACAAGGGGGTAGCGTGTGTGCTTGGCGTCGATGGCAACCTTGAGGTTGGCTTCAAATGAATCATCGGCATCGAGCGAAACAACATGATTACGCGGCGTCATCACATCCCGCACGCACCGGTCATTGAGCGCCAGTGCATTCAAAAGAATGTCCTTCTCCGTCTCAGTTACTTCCTTGGACCTCTGACTTTCCGCCACAATATGACGCAACTCTTCTTCAGAGTGGGCGAGCTCACTTTCCGAAACAGGATCAATGCGGAAGAAGAACCGAAGGGCAAAGTTCGTACTGCTGTTGAGCACATAAATCGCGGGCTTGAGCACGACGTAAAAAAGATGCAGAGGCCGGGCGATGAAAAGAGCGGTGGACAGTGATTTGCGGATGGCAAGAACCTTGGGTGTCTGTTCGCCGAGCACCACATGCAGGTAGGTAACGACGGCATACGCGATGCCGATTGAAACCCAGCGAATGACGGTCTCATTCACCACGCCCAGTTTAAACATCAAAGGCTGCACCACGACAGCCACAAAGGGTTCGCCAAAAATGCCTAGAGCGATGCTGGTCAGAGTGATGCCGAGCTGCCCTGCCGATAAATAAGCATCCAGATTGCGTGTGACGTGCTGGGCGAATTTGGCACCGCTGACGCCATCCTCGATGGCAGCCTGGAGCTGGCTGTCGCGAACTTTGACAATGGCAAACTCTGCTGCCACGAAAAAGGCGTTAAGCAGCACAATTGCCAGCACGATGACAGATTGCCAAAAAAGTTCGTTAGGCGTAAAGCTCCACTCACGCACGAGTTCAGCGGTGGCGTTGGCAATGATCAGAGTCATGGAGCGGTTTGGATCACTCGGTCACAGCTTCTCGTAATTCCCATCACAGCGTTTTTCGAGAATGGTGAACCCGGCCTTCTTTGCGTCGGATACAGACAGAGGCTTGGTGATCTTGGGCATATTGAAGCTGCTGACGAGCTTCTTCACAGGCCTCCGGCAAAGCGGGCAATGCGTGAGGGCAGGTCGATCCATGGGGCGACGCAGGTCAAACCCGCGCCGGCAAGAGGCACAGCCCTGCTCGGAGTTCTCAGCGATGTAAGAATACGTAGGCATAGAGTGATGGAGTCCATGCCGCACCCTGAGCATGCCCGGGGAAATTTTCCCCGGACGATGGACTGCTTTTACCAGCTGGATTTGGTCACGCCAGGAAGGAATCCGGCGCAAGCCATTTCACGGAAAGTCAGACGGGACATCTGGAAACGGCGAATGAACGCACGACGACGACCGGTGACGCGGCAGCGATTCGTAAGACGCGTCGGACTTGCATCACGGGGCAGAAGTGTCAGG
>CANJVS010000392.1 GCA_947477755.1 Verrucomicrobiaceae bacterium
CAACCATGAAAACTCTCTTCGCGTTCCTCTGTGCCCTCTCGGTGGTCAATCTCTTTGCCGGGACCCAGATCACCTGGAAGCGCCAGCAACTTCACGGCGACTTCTATTCCGAGGGTGCTGCCATCGGTGACATCAATGGCGATGGCAGGCCGGACGTCGTCGCCGGGCCGTTCTGGTGGGAAGGGCCGGCGTTTGAAAAGAAACACGCCTATTACGAGCCGAAGATATTCAGCATCAATGGTTATTCCGACAACTTCTTCGCCTACGTTCAGGATTTCAACGCCGACCGGAAGAACGACATCCTCATCCTCGGTTTTCCCGGCAAGGAAGCGCGGCTCTATCTGAACCCGGGCACGCATGACGACAAGCCCTGGCCCATGCACATCGTCGCTGATGTCGTCGATAACGAATCGCCCGTGTTCACCGACATCACGGGTGATGGCAAGCCGGAGATCGTGTGCAGCACCGGAGGCAGGTTTGGCTGGTTCGCCCCGAACTGGGAAAAGCCCACGGAGAAGTGGCCTTTCGTCGCTGTCAGCGAAGATTTGAAGGTTGCCAAGTTCACCCACGGACTCGGCGTCGGTGATGTGAATGGAGACGGGAAGATGGATCTGCTCGAGGCGCGGCGGTGGTGGGAAAATCAGGGAGCAGGAGCTGCCGGATCCCGTCCGGACTTGGCAAGTCCGGCTCCATGGACCCAGCACAATTTTGCCGCCGGTGTCGGCGGTGGCGCGCAGATGTTCGCGTATGATTTTGATGGCAATGGCACCAACGATGTCTTCACCGCGCTCGCCGCGCACCGGTATGGCGTGGCGGTGTATTTGCAGACCAAGCATGAAGAGGGCGCGGGCACTCCTGCCCGCGTCGAAAAGAATGGCGGCGAAACCGCGAAGAATGAAGCGGACAAGAGTGTCCGCGCTCCTAACTGGAAGCGCGTCATGCTCGCCAGTGAGCAGCCGCAGGACAACGATTACGGCATCGTCTTTTCCCAGCCGCACGCCGCCTACCTGGCGGACATCGACGGCGACGGCGTGCAGGACATCGTCACCGGCAAGCGCTACTGGGCGCACAACGGCCACGACCCTGACGAGCGCGGTCACCGCGTCATCTACTGGTATCAAACCAAGCGCGATGGAAAGGGCGGCGTCGATTTCATCCCGCACCTGGTCGATGCCGAATCCGGCGTCGGTGTCGATGTGCAGGTCGGTGATGTGAATGGTGACAAGCTGCCCGACATCGTCGTTGGCAACAAAGCCGGCGTTTTCATCCTCACCCAGGAGCGCAAAGACACCTCCGCCGATCTCACGCCGAAGAAGCTCTACGGCCCGGCTTTGAAATCGATGAAGGACTACGCCAAGGGCCAGTCCGCGCAGGAGGCGCTGAAGTCCATGCAACTTCCCGGCGGTTTCAAAGCCGAGCTGATCGCCGCCGAGCCGGATCTCGTGCAGCCCATGGCCTTCACCTTTGACGAGCGCGGGCGCATCTGGGTTGTGGAAGGCAACAGCTACCCGAAGCCGCGTGAAATCGGTGCCGGTCAGGACCGCATCAAGATTCTCGAAGACAAGGACGGCGACGGCACCTTCGAGACGAAGAAGATCTTTTGTGAAGGCCTGAATCTTGTCAGCGGTATTGAGCTGGGCTTCGGCGGTGTGTGGGTGGGGGCGGCACCATATTTGATGTTCATTCCCAGAGAGGGGGACACCACGGTGCCATTGAATCAATCGGATAAGTTGAATGAGACCTATAAGACCTATTCGAAAGTACCGGGGATCAACTTCACCGCCTACGCCCTGCTTGATGGCTGGGGCTCCCAGGACACGCATGAAACACTCAACAGCTTCATCTGGGGGCCTGATGGCTGGCTGTATGGCTGCCATGGCGTTTTTACACACTCAAAGGTAGGCAAGCCGGGCACGCCGGACGGTCAGCGCATTCCCATCAATGCGGGCATCTGGCGCTACCATCCCGTGCGGCATCAGTTTGAAATCTTTGCCGAGGGCACGAGCAATCCCTGGGGGCTCGATTACGACCAGCATGGCGAGTTCTTCGTCACCGCCTGCGTCATCCCGCATCTTTATCACATCGTCCCGGGCGGGCGGTACCAGCGTCAGGCCGGACAGCATTTCAATCCCAACACCTACGAGGACATCAAGACCATCGCCGACCACCAGCACTACGCGGGCAGTGCGCGGCCTGATGTCACCTTCGATAAAAACACCGGTGCCGGTGTCATGAACGATGACACCAACGCCCTCGGCGGCGGTCACGCGCACTGCGGACTCGCCATTTATCAGAGCAGCCTGTTCCCGCCGACGTATCGCAATCAACTCATCTTCGGCAACCTGCACGGGCATCGCCTGGTCGCCAACTACACCGACCTGCACGCCAGCACCTACGTCGGCAGGCACGGGGCGGATTTCCTGCGGTCTAACGACATGCATTTCATCCCCGTCACCCAAAAAGTCGGCCCCGATGGCGCTCTGTACGTCAGCGACTGGAGCGACCAGCAGATTTGTCATCGCGGCAGCAACGCTGTCGAAAACTGGGACCGCACGAATGGACGGATTTATCGAATCTCATACGGGAGCGCGGGCACTCCTGCCCGCATCGAAAATGGCCGCGAAGCCGCAAAGACAAAAGAAGCGGACAAGAGTGTCCGCACTCCTTTCCCGTCAGCCCCGTTCGATCTCGCCAAAGAAAGCGATGAGTCACTAGCCAAGCTCGCCGTGCAGACGGAGAACGAGTGGCTTTCGCGGATGGCGAGGAGGGTCTTGGCTGAACGATGGGTTGGTCCATCAGACGTTGTTCCGAAACCCCTGCCAAAACTCGCAAAACCCAGTAAGGAGGCCGACTGGCTTCGAATGGCATGGCTTGGCAAGACAATCGCTACATCTGCCGCCAATCCTCTCATCGACCAACTAGATTACCAGCAACCGCAGTCGCCCGACAACAACCTGCCAGTCGCGGTGCGAGCACAGTGGATTCGTCACGGTGACTTTAGGCGCACAGGAAAAAAAGGGCTCGAAACCCTTGCTCAGTATGATCCTTCTCCTGTAATTCGCCGCGAACTCGCCTCCGCGCTTCAGCGCATCCCGCAGGATCAACGCAAAGACCTCGCCACCGCGCTCCTCAAGCATGGCGAGGACAAGGACGATCCGATGATCCCGTTGCTCATCTGGTATGGCATCGAGCCGGTGGTGGCGGCGGACCCGGCGGTGGGGATGCAGCTCGCGAAGGCGTCGAAGATGCCGAAGGTCACCGGGTTCATTTATCGCCGGTTGTCGTCGGATGACGCGGGGCGCACGAGCTTGCTCAAGCTGGCCGCGGAGACGCCCGATGCCGTGTTGAAGTTCGATTTGCTCAATGCGGTAGTCCTGGCGGCGCGCAACGGTCACCCGATCACGAAACCCGATGGCTGGGACGCGCTGCGCCAGAAAGTAGCTTCGGCTTTAGCCGAACCCAATCCCGATGCGGCTAAAGCCGCCGCCACTTTGCTCGAACTCGAAGCCTCCATGGGCATCGAAACGGCTTTGGCGGCCTATCGCGCTCGCCTTGGCTCTGCGAGCACGCCGGCCACTGAACGCGAAAACGCGCTCAACGTGCTCCTGCAGGCCAAAGACACCCAAACAGCACCGACGCTGCTCCAAATCGTCAGCGGCCAGGCTCCCGCCTCGCTGCGTCGTAAGGCGATTCAATCACTCGCCTCGCTCAAAGATGCTGAAACGCCGAAGATCCTCAGTGCGGCGCTTCCCAAACTCTCCGTGAACGAATTGCCAGATGCCGTGAACACGCTCGCCTCGACCAGGGAAGGCGCGAAG
>CANJVS010000393.1 GCA_947477755.1 Verrucomicrobiaceae bacterium
CCGGCCCCAGCGGCAGTTCCTCAAAGAAGAAGGCGCTGTTAGACCGGGTCAGCACCGCTGGCAGAAAAGCCTCGGTTCCTTGCGAGTCAAAATCGCTGCTGCTCGTCTGCAAACCGACCACTCCCTCCATGCCGGCAATCTTTTCATGCTTCACCTCCACGCGGCCATCCCAGCCCATGTTCGTGAATACCGTTCCCGCCACCCCGCCATCAAACTCGGTGTGCGCATAGTCTGAACCGGCAAAGCGGTAATTGATCTCTTTGATCAGCGGCAATGGCGCATAGAAGGCACCCCTGACATCCAGGCGTGTCTGCTTCATGTCGATGCTGATCCCGGGCTCTGCCGGTGAGGCATAGTTGGTGTGAAAGGTCGTGAGGGAGGCGCCAATGAAACCCCACTTTTCGATGTAGCTGAGTCCACCTGAGAAACCTTCCGAGCGGAGATTGCTGCCTGGCAAATGGCCCACAGAGCCAACCTCACCCGTCTGCTGGCGGTAGCGGTCCGAAAGGGAATTGCCAGGGATCGCCAGATCCTCTGCCATGCGGCTGAAGCCTTCGAAATGGAACGCAACCGGTCCGTCTCCGCCTTCCACCATCACATTCCCGCCATAGCCATTATCCGCTGATGAAGAGCGCCCGCCGAGATTGCCGTGCAGGCCATCCAGCCGCTCATCCGGAATGCGGTTGTCGACGGCATTGACCACACCGCCGATGGCGTTGGTCCCATAAAGCAGCGTCGCCGGGCCGCGCACGACTTCCAGACTCGTGACATTGGAAACATCAAAACTCACCGCGTGGTCAACACTCGTGGCAGCCGCATCAATCGTATTCAATCCGTTCTGCAGCACGCGGACGCGATCACCATCAGAACCACGAATGACCGGCCTGCTGGCCACTGGTCCGAAGTAGCTGCTGCTCACCCCGGGTTGCCGCGCCAGGGTTTGCCCCAGAGTCGGCTCCATTGCGACTTGCAACCCCTTCCCCGTCAGTACCGAAGCCGGCGGAACCTGATCCACCAGCGTCCGCGCCGAAGCTGCCGTAACCACGATTTCATCCAACGTCGTCGCTTCAAGTTCAGCTGTGGGCTGGCTTGCCGCCTGCTGAATGGTGGCGGAAATCTCCTGAGAGAAGCCGGCCGAAAAATCACCGAAGCCCAGGGCTAACAATAAGATCGTGCGGCAACTGGGAATGATGTTCATGCAGTGGGGTGGTTTATTATTGGCCCGAATGATTGCGTTTTATGGCAATCTATTTGCATTTGCAATCAATTTACATATTTATCTTCTGTCGAGTTGCGTTTAGTCATTGCACAACCGGATCAATCGCCCCCGATTGTCAACCCACGCCGCTTCCAACCCGCCAATCCTCAGTCATGCGCCGCACTCTGATTTCCCTCATCTGGCTCACGGCCATCAGCCTCCAGGCAGAGCCATTGAAAGTCGCCTCACTGCATCCCCTCATCGCCGATCTGGCGCGGCAGATTGGCGGTGAACAGATCATCGTGGTCGAGGTCATGAAGCCCGGTGGAGACATCCATCATTTTGAACCCGCCCCCAAGGATATCGCATCCATGCGCGGAGCCCGGCTTGTGCTCGCTTCAGGCAAGGAGCTGGAAACCTACCTGCCCAAGCTTCGCGACAGCCTGGGCGCAGGCGTTCAGGTGCTTGAGGTCGGCGAAAAAATCCCATCCATCCCCTCCACCTGTCATCACGACGAAGATGAAAAAAACGGGGAGCATCACCATCACGGAGCCGACCCTCACTGGTGGCACAGCACCGAAAACATGAAGCGTGCCGCACGCATTCTGGCAGACGCTTTTAGCGCTGCGGCACCCGCCAATGAAGCCACCTATGCCAGCGGTGCCAAAGCTGCAATCAAGCGACTCGGTGAACTGAAGAGCTGGGCTCAAAAAGAAATCTCCGTCATCCCACGCGGCGACCGGAAACTCGTGACCGCGCATGCCGCCTTTGGTTACTTCTGCAAAGAATACGGCTTTGAGCCCATCTCCGTCCTCGGCATCGGCCGTGGCGATGACTCCTCTTCCAAACACATCGCCCAGACCATCCAGATCATCCGCGAGAACAAAATCAAAGCCGTCTTCCCCGAGGACCAGGCCAATCCCAAAGTGCTCACCGAAATCGTCCGCGGCACCAGTGTGAAAACCGGCCAGACACTCATCGCCGACGGCACGGCCAAAGAAGCCCACACCTTTGAGACCATGTTCGCCCACAATGTGCGCGCCATTGTCGAGGCCCTGAAACAGCCTTAATCACCGCCGCAAAGAATCGAGCGGTGATTCGGGCTCGCTGATCATTTCGGCCCCATCCTTTTGCCGCTCTGCCAATGTTTCCCGTGCGGTCTCATCGATCACACACGACAAATCACGTTTTCATTCAGCCCGCCTTTGGCCACCACGCCAGGGTTGAAAACAGGCACCAGAGAGGCCTCAATTCATCAGCACTTCTCCCAGCCATCCGCCGGCGTTCACTCTGAACGCATTCACGCCACTTGATTGCCCGGCAGATGGCGGCATACTCGCTCCCCTCATTCCCCCCCAATGACCATGAACGAGCCTAATGATATCCCAGCCGAAGAAGTCGACGCCGCGCCGGTGGCCGAAACTCCAGCGCTTGACCCACTCGAAGCAGCCCTGGCTGAGGTCACCCAGTGGAAAGATCTCGCCTACCGGAACGCCGCCGAACTCGATAACTTCCGCAAGCGCGCCACCCGCGAATCCCAGGAAGCCCGGGCCTACGCCAACGCCGACCTCATGCGCAGCCTCTTCCCCATCCTCGACAATTTCGAGATGGGCCTTGAGGCCGCCCGTGCCGAATCCGAAAAGTCCATGATCTTCATGGGCATGAGCATGGTTCAACGCCAGATCGCCGATTTCCTCCGCGATATGGGCGTGATGGAAATCGAAGCCCTCGGCAAACCTTTCGATCCCAATCTCCACGAAGCACTTTCCCAGGAAGTGCGCACCGACCTGCCTGAAGGCACCATCCTTCGCGTCTCCCGCCGCGGCTACAAGCTCAAGGATCGCCTCCTTCGAGCCGCCAGTGTCGTCGTCTCCGCCCACGCGCCGGCGACCGCTGAAACAGTCGCCTGATTTCCACCTTAGCTTCCCACTTTTTATTTCCTCAGATGGCTGATAAACGCGATTATTATGAAGTCCTTGGCGTCTCCCGCGATGTCAGTGCCGATGAACTCAAAAAGGCTTACCGCAAGCTCGCGGTAAAATTTCATCCCGATAAAAATCCCGGCGACAAAACCTCCGAGGACAAATTCAAAGAAGTCGGTGAGGCCTATGACATCCTGAGCGACGACCAAAAGCGCGCTGCCTATGACCGCTATGGTCACGGAGCTTTTGCCAACGGTGGCAGCGGCAGTAGTGGCGGAGGTTTCCACGATCCATTCGACATCTTCCGTGACGTCTTCGGCGGCGGTGGTGGTGGTGGCGGCGGCGTTTTTGAATCATTCTTCGGCGGCGGCGGCGGTGGAGGTGGACGCCAGCGGCGCGATGGCCCCCAGCGCGGGGCGGATCTCCGTTACGGCATCGAAATCTCTCTCGAAGACGCCGCCCACGGCACCGAGCGCGAGATCGAATACGACCGCCAGGCGGTCTGCAAGTCCTGCACTGGCAGCGGTTCCACCAGCGGTTCAGGCAAAAAATCCTGTCGCACCTGTGGCGGCGTCGGTCAGGTCATCTCCTCACGCGGCTTTTTCCAGATCCAGCAAAACTGCCCCGACTGCCAGGGCAGTGGTGAAGTCATCAGTGATCCCTGCAAGCACTGCTCAGGCAGCGGCCG
>CANJVS010000394.1 GCA_947477755.1 Verrucomicrobiaceae bacterium
ATGTCCACGACCTGATAGGCGGGGATGATCTCAAGCTTCGGGCTTTGTGCGATGTCCTGATGCTGCATTTCGCGCTCGATGACCTCAGGCACGCCGACGAGAAAGATTTTTTCAATCTGCGGCAGTTCCTTCAGGGCAAGTTTGAGGCCGCCCATCGGATTCCTCGGGGCGTGGTCACCACCCATGACATCGAGTGCGATTTTCATTATGAGATGCTCAAGCTGATTCTGGAGAGTTGATAAACACGGCGATTATCTTCAATGCAGGAAGTGACGGTATCCGGTGAAGATCATGGCCATTTTGCGCTCGTCTGCGGCCGCGATGACTTCTTCATCACGCATTGATCCACCGGGCTGGATGGCAGCGGTGGCGCCGGCTTCTCCGCAGGCGATCAGGCCGTCGGCAAAGGGGAACATGGCATCGCTGGCAACCACGCTGTTGGCGAGTGAGAGACCGGCTTCTTTTGCCTTCCAGATGGCGATGCGGCAGGAGTCCACGCGGCTCATTTGTCCGGCACCGATGCCGAGTGTGCGGTCGTGCGTGGCAAAGACGATGGCGTTTGATTTTACATGCTTCACCACGCGCCAGGCAAAGCGCATGGCTTCTATTTCATCGCGGGTTGGTGGACGTTTTGTCTTCACCTTGGACTCGAGATCTTCCATGCCGAGCGCACGAGGATCACTGTCCATGACCATGAAACCACCGGGGGCATTGCGGATGGTTGGCTCACGCAGCGCCTCGGTCACGCTTGGCAGCATCTGGATCAGGCGCAGGTTCTTCTTCTTCTGCAACAGCGCCCGCGCATCGGCATCGTAATCTGGAGCGATGATGACGTCGGTGAAGATTTCCGAGATGATGCGCGCCAGGCCCAGCGTCATGCTGCGATTGATCACGATCACGCCGCCAAAGGGAGCCTGCTTGTCGGTTTCGAAAGCCTTTGTCCATGCTTCCCGCAGATCTTCGTCCGCACAGCCAACGCCGCAGGGATTCGTGTGTTTCAGGATGGAAACGCAGGGCCGGCGGAATTCCTGGATCAGGGCTGCCGCCGATTGGATGTCGAGCACGTTCGTGTAGCTCAGATCCTTGCCGTGGAGTTGGTTGAAGTAGTCGCCAAAGTGGCCGTAAAGCGCGGCTTTCTGGTGCGGGTTGTCACCATAACGTAGCTCGCTGTGCAGAGGCAGGGTTAGCGAGTAGGTCTTCTGGGTGGTTTGCTCCTTGTTCAGGAAACCGGCGATGGCGGCATCATAGCTCGACGTGCGCTGGAAGACCTTGCAGGCCAGACGCTCGCGGGTGGCCAGGGTGGTGTCGCCCTGGTTCTCTTTCATTTCCGCCAGCACGCTCGCATAATCGGCCGGATCAGAAATCACGGTCACCCAGCGGTGGTTTTTCGCCGCGCTGCGCAGCATGGAAGGACCACCAATGTCGATGTTCTCGATGGCTTCCTCCAGGGTCACATCCTTTTTCGCCACCGTCTGTTCAAAGGGATACAGATTCACAATCACCAGGTCGATCACCGGGATGTCGTGCTTTTTGGCGTTGCGCTTGTCCTCGTCATTGTCCCGGCGTTGCAACAGGCCACCGTGGATTTTCGGGTGCAGCGTCTTCACCCGTCCGTCGAACATTTCAGGGAAGGCCGTGTGCTCAGAGACATCGATCACGGTCAGTCCGGCTGCCTTCAGGTGCTTGGATGTGCCCCCGGTGGAGAGCAGTTCCACCCCTAGCTCCGCGAGTCCTTTGGCGAAGTCGAGCAGACCGGTTTTATCAGAGACAGAAAGAAGGGCACGGGCGATGGGCATGTGGTGAGGGTGGGAGTTCGGGAGAGGGCGCAGTAAAGGGCGATTTGTCCGCCGGGCAAGAGCAGGATCAAAACTCGCTGAAAGATCCACCCCGCAAAACCTGCCCCCCCTCAGGTGTTTTCCTGCAGGCCGGAGCGTGGATGCCGTAAGTTGCTCTCAAACCCCGGCTATTCTGGCGAACATCTCCACGGTGCGGGCCCTCACAACCACGAGCCAATCTGCGTCGACAGCGGCCTGCCTGACATTGCATGTTCATCTCCAGAAGAGTGAAGCAATGGAGTCGCGCTGATCGTCAGCCATCAGGTGAAACCTCTTGCCGATGCTTGAGAGGCGGGAATGTATGCACTTGATGGAACGTGATAAATTGCCGCTGGAGCGCCGACTGAGACAGGAAATTTTGTTCGCACGCGAACGCGTTTATCGCTTTGCACAACCGACGCCCATTGAGCGACTGCTGTTGCCGAATGCGGAATCAGGACCCGAGATCTGGGTGAAGCGGGAAGATTTGTCGTCGGTGAAGAGCTACAAATGGCGGGGCGCATGCAATTGCATGGCACAGCTTTCACCTGAACAGCGTGCGCGCGGCGTCGTGACGGCATCGGCGGGCAACCATGCGCAGGGCGTGGCTCTGGCGGCGCGGACGCTTGGCATCTTCGCCCGCATCCACATGCCGCGTTCGACGCCAAAGGTGAAGCAGAATGCCGTGCGACTGCATGGTGGCGAGTTTGTGCAGATCCTGCTCACGGGTGACAGTTATGACGACGCGGTGATGGCGGCGCGTGAGGATGAGCGAACCAGCGGCGCGGTCTATGTGCATGCGTATGACGACCTTCAAGTGATGGCTGGTCAGGGCACGCTTGCGGATGAGGTGGTGCTGTCGGGACACGGGCCTTTCGATGTCGCTTATCTGCAAATCGGTGGTGGTGGCATGGCCTCAGCGTCAGCTGACTGGCTTAAAACCTACTGGCCAGACATTCAAATCATTGGCGTCGAAGGCGTTGGCCAGGCGTCAATGAAGGCTGCGATCGAAGCGGGCAAACCGGTGGAACTTCATGATCTGGACATCTTCTGTGACGGCACGGCCGTGCGCAAAGCAGGGGCGCTGCCCTTTGAGATTTGTCGTGAGTTGCTTGACCAGATTGTCACCGTGACGAATGCCGAAGTCAGCTCGGCCATTCGTGTCTTGTGGGAGACTCTGCGTTGCATCTCCGAGCCCTCGGGTGCCATGGGACTTGCCGCAGTGATCAAAGATCAGGCAGTGCTGGCAGGCAAGAAGGTGCTCATCGTCATCACCGGTGCCAACATCGACTTCCTCCAACTCGGCCTCATCGCACAGTCCGAAGGCTCCGGCAGTGCGGCTGCAAGGACGCTGCGTGTTCGCATTCCTGAGCGTCCGGGCGCGATGCTCGCGCTGCTTGATTCGTGCTTCGCAGGTCTCAACATCGCCGACTTCCAGTATGGGCTGCATCATGCCGCCGAAGCCTGGCCAACCTTCACGGTCACATCAGATCACGCCGCCATGCTGTCTGCGCTGCCGGAGCGATTGAAGGCAAATGGCTATGAATGGGAAGATCTGGCTGGGGCCGTGGATGTGGCTTTCCGCGCCATCCCTCTGCGTAGCGATCTGCTGCGCCATCCGGTGTTCCTGCGCCTCGATTTTTACGAGCGTCCAGGCGCATTGCATGATTTTTTATCCCGACTCATCCGCGATCGTGCCAGCCTGTGTTACTTCAACTATCGTCAATCTGGCGAGCGCATCGGACGCGCCCTGATCGGCCTCGATTTCGACAGTGCTGAATCCCGCTCTGCTTTCCTCAATACCCTGCCTGAACAGGGTGAAGGCTACCGCTTCTGCAAATCTCTGGATGAAGCTACAACAGCACGCATGATCGCATGATGGCAGCACCTCGATCACGAGCTTGGTTGCTCATGGCCATTGCGATCCTGTCGTTCAGCACGGGCTTCGCTGCGCCTGTGAAGATCATCTTCGACACGGACATGGA
>CANJVS010000395.1 GCA_947477755.1 Verrucomicrobiaceae bacterium
AGCGGGTGTTTAAAAAGCATGGTCAGAGCGGCATGGAGTTCAGCGACCTGCTGCCGCACATGGCAAAGCATGCCGATGACTGGCTCATGGTCCGCTCGCTGCACACGGATCAGTTCAATCATCATCCCGGTCAGCTCGTGCTGCATTGCGGGCGCGCGCAGTTTGGTCTGCCGACGGTTGGTTCATGGCTGAACTATGGTCTCGGCAGCGAGTCGAAAAACCTGCCCGGCTACGTCGTGCTCAGCGCCGGACGCGG
The DNA here is from genome assembly GCA_947477755.1 of Verrucomicrobiaceae bacterium. Lineage (GTDB taxonomy): Bacteria > Verrucomicrobiota > Verrucomicrobiia > Verrucomicrobiales > Verrucomicrobiaceae > Prosthecobacter. Next base: position 257 of record CANJVS010000395.1, read on the forward strand.
CACCAGCGGCGGGGCTTCGCTCTGGCAGAGCGGCTTTCTGCCTTCATCGTATGCAGGCGTGCTTTTTCGCAATCAGGGAGAGCCTGTTTTGAATCTGAAGAATCCGCCCGGCATGCCCATGTCACTGCAACGCAAAGGGCTGAATGCTTTGATGGAGCTGAACCAGTCGCGCTATGATCAGTTCCGCGATCCTGAAATCGCCAGCCGCATCGCCGCGTATGAGCTGGCCTTCCGAATGCAAGCCGCTGCGCCGGAACTGATCGACTTGAAGGATGAAGACGCCAAGACCTTGGAAATGTATGGCGTGAACCGTGCCGATGCGCCGATCAAGGCCTCGCGCGGCGGCGGCCCGGGCCAGTACAAATCCTTTGCCACGAACTGCCTGCTTGCGCGCCGGCTTGTGGAGCGTGGCGTGCGTTTCGTGAGCATCATGCATGCGTCGTGGGATCATCACTCGGACCTCGACAACGAACTCGCCTACAACACCGGCATGGCCGACCAGCCCATCGCTGCGCTTTTGACGGATTTGAAACAACGCGGCCTGCTGGACAGCACGATGGTGGTCTTCGGCAGTGAGTTCGGACGCACACCGCTCGGTGAAAATCGTGGCGGCAGACCTGGAGTGACGGGCCGCGACCATCACCCGTTTGCCTTCACCATGCTTGCCGCAGGCGGTGGGCTCAAAGGCGGCCTGACTTATGGCGAGACCGATGAAATCGGCTGGGGCATCACGCGGGATCCCGTCGATCTCCATGATTTCCATGCCACGATGCTGCACCAGTTCGGGTTTGATCACCTCAAGCTCACGCACCGTTTCTCCGGTCGTGATTTCCGGCTGACGGATGTGGCCGGGCACGTCATCAAGGACTGGATCGCCTGACGCCCGCCGGTGCGGTGACGACGAGTTTCATTCTTTCGTGGAAGATGCCATGAGCGGGCGCTAAGGGTGACACATGGCCCTCAAGGCAATCATTCACAAAGCCAGCGTCCAGTTCTCCGATCTCGACCGCAACCTCTACAGCGATCACAATCTCACGATCGCGCGCCATCCCTCGGAGACCGATGAGCGCATGATGATCCGCATCCTCGCTTACGTGCTGAATGCGCCGTCTAACAACGACCTCGGTACACTGGAGTTCGGCAAGGACATGTGGGAACCGGATGAACCAGCCATGTGGCAAAAGGATCTGACCGGTCTTCTGATGCATTGGATCGAGGTCGGCCAGCCGGATGAAAAGCGCCTCAGCCGCGCCTGTGGCCGGGCCAAGCGTGTCAGCGTGTACAGCTTCAACAGCGCCACGCCGACCTGGTGGAGCGGTGTGGCGGGCAAGCTCACGCGCATGAATCATTTGTTTGTCTGGCAGATTCCAGCTGAGCAGAGCCAGCAGCTCGGCGCACTCGCCCAGCGCTCGATGAACCTGCAGATCACCCTGCAGGATAGCGCTCTCTGGGTCGGAGAAGGCGACCGGTCCGTGGAGATCACTCCAACCTGTTTGTTTGGCGGAGCCAGCCTGTGAATCAGCTCACGGGGCCGGTGCCAGCAAATGACTGACCAGGAACTCCGCCGGATTGCTCTTCGGCTCCGGCTGATCCTGAATCACGATGCACGTGACTCCGTCGGCGGCGCACTCTTTGTGCACCTCACGGGCATGCTGGATGCAGTGCAGCCACTCACCGCGATTGCCTGGCGATTCGACCACCTGCGCGTTGCTTACCAGCAGCGGCGGATCATCCCTGCTGATCCATGAAAGCATGTCGCACTCCAGCAGGATGGCCTTTCCAGCCTCGGTCTTGAAGGCCTCCACCGATGGCAGGCGGTAGAACATCGCCGCCTCTGCTTCACTCGTGCGGAATTCGGGTTTGGCCGTGCCGAGAAACGATTCCCAGCGCGAGACATCATACGTGGCCTGAGTGCTGTTGCACACCGCGCAGACGAGACGCGTGGACTCACGCAGGACCGGATCACTCGACTTCGGATCGGCCAGGTCATCGCGTGTGGCCAGCCAAAGCGAGGTGCCCGCGCCGGCGGAACCTCCAGTGGCGGCGAAGCGTGTCTTGTCGAGATTCCAGTCCCCTGCCCTGGCACGCAGAAACTGCACTGAGCGCGCGCATTGATGCAGGATGTCCTGAATCGGCATCGCGTCGAGAAACGGGTAATTGATCGCCGCACATGAGATGCCTTTGGCCAGCAGTTCACCGGTCAGCTTGTCATTGCCCCAGCGGCTTTTGTCACCATTGCGAAAGCCACCGCCATGAATCATCACCACCAGCGGAGTTGGCCGCGCGCTGTTCTTTGCCAGATACAGATCCAGTTTGTTACGCTCATGCGTGCCGTAGACCACGTCGGCCACATCCGGCTTCAGGGCGGCTGCGTTTGCTTCCGTCGCCGGAGCCTTCTTCTTTTTCAGAAATGCCATCCCCTCCGCCATGGTCAGCACGCCATCCTTGTTTGAGTCTGCCTCGGGGAATTGCTTCAAGCCCTCACGCAGCCGGTCATTGTTTTCAGAAGTGATCTGGCCATGAACGTGCGCACCAAAGGACGCGAGGAAGAGGCAGAGAATGTGGCGTTTCATGTTCATGGATGGCTTTAAACGATGGCTTGATCCAAACGTTGCATCACTGCCGGCAGGAAAGCGTGAATCAAAAATCACTCTCCGCATTGACCAGAGGCCGCCGCCTGATAGCCATGCGCCATGCGTCTCATCTCCGGCAGCGCGGGCGGTATCCCGCTGGAAGTTCCAAAATCCGTCACCCGCCCCACTCAGGATCGTGTGCGGCAGGCCGTGTTCAACATGCTCGGCGACCTGATCGGCGGGGCTCGCGTGCTGGATGTCTTTGCCGGTTCCGGAGCTTTCGGACTGGAGTGCCTGAGCCGGGGCGCCAGCAGCGCGCTGCTCGTGGACCAGGATCGCGGGGCATGTGAGGTCATGCGAAAAAACATCGCCAAAACACGGCTCGAAGGCGCAAGCGTCCGCCAGGGCGATGTCTTCAAGGTGCTGCCCCAGCTCGTCACGGCAGGCACACAGTTCGATCTCGTTTTTTCGGATCCTCCCTATGCCCACAAGCCCGACGATGCCGACCTGAATGTCAAACTCGCCGCCGATGAAGACCTCTACCGGCTCGTCGCTCCGGGCGGCAGTGTGGTGCTGGAAAGCCGGGTGACAAAAGGCGGAAGCGCTTCATGGTCACCGTGGGAGGTGATGCGGGATCGTGAGTACGGTTCCACTCGCATCCTGTGGTTGCGTAAACCCTTGTAGCTGCCTTCGCCGGAAGGTCGCACCCGGGTCAGCGCCGCTTCCGGCAGGCGCAGCTGTTCTTCAACGATGTCTAAATCCCTCAGTCTCCTGCTCTACAACCTGCTCCTCCCGGTGGGGCTGGTTTTCATGCTGCCGGGAGCCCTGCGGAAAATGCGGGCACGGGGCGGACGCTGGCAGGACATGGCCCAGCGCTTTGGTTTTTTATCCGAGGCAAAACGGGCCGCCATCACCCAACTGCCAAACGGCCGGAACCGGATCTGGCTGCACGCGGTCAGTGTCGGTGA
>CANJVS010000396.1 GCA_947477755.1 Verrucomicrobiaceae bacterium
CGGCGGTTCGCGCCTATCTGACCCTGCTGTTCGCATACCGGCACCACCGCACACGCCGGTGGGCGGACAGAAAGCAGTCACAATAGGCGATAAACAAACGCTTGCCGATGGCGGCAGACGCTCTTGCATCTGCGTTCATCTTCCCACCCAAATCTTCACATGTTCGCACACGCCTGGTTCCACATCGAAAACGAAAGCGAAATCGCCTCCCCTGCCCTGCTGCTCTATCGTGAGCGGATCGAGCACAATTTGAAGCTGATGATCGAGATCGCCGGCGGGGCCGGGCGGCTGCGTCCGCATGTGAAAACACACAAGCTGCTGCCGCTCATCGAGCGCCAGATCGAGCTGGGAATCACCAAGTTTAAATGCTCCACCATCGCCGAGGTGGAAATGTGCGCGATGGGCGGCGCGCCGGATGTGATGCTGGCCATGCCCTGCGTGGGCCCCAATGGGCACCGCCTTGCCGAACTGGCGATGAAGTACCCGCAGACGCAGTTCTCCAGCATCGCCGATGACGAGGCGACCATCCGCACCCTGGCCTCGGCCGCGCAGCAGCATAATGTGAACCTGGGAGTCTTTCTCGAACTCGACTGCGGCATGAGCCGCACCGGCATCATGCCTGGAGAGGCGGCCGATTTCTTCGTGCATGTGATCAAGGACACCCCGCGCCTGCTCTTCCGCGGTCTGCATGCCTATGACGGGCACATTCACAACCCGGAGCTGGAGGTGCGCCGTCAGCGCTGTGAAGAAGCTTTTGCGCCGATCCTGGCGTTTAGAAAACGGTTAGAAGGAGAAGGTGTGATCGTGAAGGAGCTCGTCGCCGGCGGCTCGCCCACCTTTGGCATTCACGCGGCGCAAACGGACCGCATTTGCAGTCCGGGCACGACGGTGCTGTGGGACTTTGGCTATGGCGATACTCTCCCCGACCTGCCATTCCTGCCAGCCGCAGTCCTGCTGGCCCGTGTGATCAGCAAGCCGGGTAAAAACCGGATCACCCTCGATCTTGGTCACAAGTCCGTGGCACCGGAGAATCCGCATCCGCGCGTCCGTTTCGAAGAGCTGCCTGATGCCACGCCGCTGATGCAGAGTGAAGAACATCTCGTGCTGGAGACTGAGCGTGCACACGAGTTTCTCATCGGTCAGGCGCTGCACGGCATCCCGCGTCACGTGTGCCCCACGGTGTCGATGCATGGTGAAGCGGTCGTCATTGAAAACGGCAGTGCCACGACCCGCTGGCCCATCACGGCGCGCAATCGCAAGATCACCATCTGATCTTCATCCCGCGCACACGTCCGGCCTTGGACGGCGGCGGAATCCCGCCGCCACAGACCGCGCCTCAAACCGGGCCCAGAATCGCGTGCAGTCGTGCGGCACTTTCCTGCCAGGCGGCATCACTGAGCGCGGGTGTGGCTCCATCCAGCAGAGTCAGACCTTCCTCAGGCAGTGTCACCCAGGAACGGCAGCCACCGTAGCTTTTTGAATAAGGGAAGGACCAGCGCTGCGGCAGCTTGTAAGCGCGCACGAGGGCGATATGCAGGCAGCTTTCGTCATCATAGACGAAGCGCTCGCGCACCACGTCGTCATTCCAGATGTGCTCTGATCTCAGGGCTTCAACCCTGTCCCAGTCCGTGACCTTCCAGACCTGCTCCAGCGTGGCATAACCATCGATGTCGACACTGGTGCGCTCTTCTTCCGGCGGGAAGGCACGCTGCGCCTTTTCAGGCACCCAGCGGAGTTTTTCAGCCTGATGATGAAACCAGGTGGGAAACAGGAAGAAGCCGCGGTGCTTCCACTCAAACCCGCCGCGTCCCTCGTGAATGCCGCCCTTGCGCAGCACGAGCGTCTGCACGCCCTGCGTGAGTGAGTCACAGACAAAGGACCATTCTTTGAAACCGATGGCGGCGGCGGGAGGAGTCAAAATCATGGCAGGCGATACATGCAGCAGGCAGGCGCGCAAGATGTCGTTCCTGCGGAAAACCGCTCAATATCTGGCCATCCCGGGCTCCACCAGATCGGCCCAGGCATCAATGCCACCGCGCATCGACTGCACATTCGGAAAACCATGCTGACGCAACCACAGGGCCGCGCGCTGGCTCCTCATGCCGTGATGGCAGTAAATGATGACATGCTGACCGGCATCGGAAAAACGCTGCGGCGCCAGCTCGCCAAACTGTGAAAGCGGCACCAGATCAGCCCCCTCAATGTGGCAGACCTGCCACTCGTCCTGCTCGCGGCAGTCGACCATGCGCGGCTTTCCATCCGGCTGACTGAGCAGGTGGCTGACGTCATCCACACTGATTTCGAGCGGCAGTTCCTTCATGGCTTCAGGGGCGGACGATCACGGGTGTGCCGATTTCCACATTGTTGAAAAAGATCGCCGCCATGCGTGCCGGCATGCGCACACAGCCGTGACTGGCGGGATAGCCCGGCAGGAAGCCCTCATGCATGCCGATCCCGGTCATGGTGAAACGCATGAAGTGATGCATCTTTGAGCCTTCAAAGCGCGCGCCCACCGGCGGCTTGTCCTTGGTGATATCGATATTCGCCACCACCACCGCGCCAGTGGCATCCACAAAGTCGCCATACAGATTGGATTTATGCCACTGGTCCTTGAGATTGACTTTGTAGTTCCCGGGTGGCGTGCGGTGCTTCTCGTCGCCTGTGGACAGGGCTGACACACCAGCGAGCGTGGCGCCTTTGTAGAAGTAGGCTTTCTGGTCGCTCAGATCGAGGATGACGCTCGGCGCCCCCACCACACCATCGCCGTCCCAGTAGGATTCCATGTCCTGATTGTAGAGCGCCGAGTGCGGCACGATTTCTGGCGGAAAGGCTTCCAAATACTGAATCGGCCCGACCGGCTCGCGAGTCGTGGAAACGCAGGAGGCGATGAGAACAACGGTGGCGATGGCAAGCAGTCGAAGAAACTGAACAGTCATGAGGCAATCAAATACAAACAAGGCCGAAGCCGGGGAAAACGGGCAGAGAGTGCCGCACCCGATGCGCTGTGTCCAATAGTTCCTCTTCCTTAAAGGTCAGGCACTGTGTTCAGGCATGTCGCGCTCCGCTTCCAGGATGCGCTGCAGGGCATCGAGAAACTCGTCCGCAGCCTCCAGGGGCAGCATGATCGTGTCACGCCGTCCCCTCACATCCTCGGTGATTTTGATCACACGACCGCGTTCGTTTTCCTTCAGGTCGAGAAAGAAAATCTTCCTGTCCGTCATGATTTTTTCCGAATGCAGCGGCGGGCTGCCGCGCTTTGGCTCTTCAAATTCGTCGTTCCTCATTGCCTGATGACCTCCACATGTCCCTTGTGCTGTTGGTTTCCGAAATTCGATGGCGAGTGTAGAAACAGCTCCCCCAATGTCAATGTTTCTATCGGGTCAGGTAAAAGACCGCCGAACGATCTCCTGATTGGAACGCCTGTTTCGGCCCGTAGGTTTGAGCAGCAACCTCCCCCAGTTCATGAGAAATCCTTCGATCTTCGCCGCTCTTTTGGCAACCACGACGACCTGCGTCGCCGCCGAGTTGGATTATTTTCGCGACATCTATCCCTTCCTGAAGACCAACTGCATCTCCTGTCACAACAAGACGACAACGAAGGCGGATCTCAACATGGAGACGCCCGAGCTGATGAAAAAAGGCGGGGAATCCGGGCCGTCGATCGTGCCGGGCAGGAGCGCGGAGAGCCTGGTCGTTCAGGCCTCGCTGCATCAGCATGACATGGAGATGCCGCCGGGTAACAACAAATCCGGCGCGGTGAATCTCAAGCCTGCGGAAATCGCGCTGCTGAAGC
>CANJVS010000397.1 GCA_947477755.1 Verrucomicrobiaceae bacterium
AGACGGCTCGTTCTCATACTTGGCGAAGAAGTCGGTGCTCTCTTTGTTGGTGCCGAAGATCAGCTTCGACGGCTTGGCCGAGCCTTCGGTCCACGCGGCGGTCATGAAGGGATTGTCGAGACCGTATTCTGTCAGGTTGGAGGCGCTGTCAGCGGTGAACTCGTGAATCTGAAAAGTGTTCAGCGCTTCGAAAAACTTGATCACGCGATCTCCATTGGCGGGCTCCAAGCGGTTGTGCCGGCTGAGAAACCAGGATTCGTTTTTCTTTTCGAGATGGATCGGCTGATGCAGCGCGCTGGTGACATCCACCTGCGTGACCGCCTCCTTGTCGATTCGCGCCAGCATCCGGTCACGCAGATCGTTAGGCTGAGCCCAGAGATTGGCGAGAGACTTTGAAGTGATGGTGAAAACAGGCTTGCGATAGCTGACCTGCGCCGTGGTCGTGACCGCGTCAGCGGCGGGTTTCATGAGCGTGATCTCGAAAGGCTTGGCCAGTCCTTTCACCACCACGCTGATCTTCAGATCCTGCACCGTGATGTCCGCCAAACCGGCTGCGGCGACAGGTGGCTTGGTGCCGCCGGCAGGCTCGGCGGCCTCCTTGATTTCCAGATTCAGCAGAGCGGAAAGCAGTTCGCTGATGCGTTCCTTGCTCCCGCGAGTGCTCAGTGGTTTCACCAGCATCCAGGGCGCCCGCTCACTCGCGCGAGCCAGCTCGATTTGACCGCCTGCCTGCACCAGTTTCACATTCAAGACCATGTCAGCAGGCAGACGCAGCAGCTTGGCATCACGCCAGTCCTGTGGTGTGGTCTTGAGCATCTCCGGCAGGGTGGTCTTGGCGACATATTGCGCAGGCTCCTCACCTGCTTTGGCTGACGCCAGCGTCAGGTAATGACTGCCGCCGACAGGCGTCTGAGCGCCGAGGGAAAGCTGCAAAACATTCGCAGCCCCGGACATCAGCTGCACCGTGTGATGTGGCTTGTCGAGCTGGGTTCGCGTCCATCCGCCATCATCAAACTCATCCCGATGCACGCGGTTGATCCAGCCGATGTTGGAAAGCTCGGCAAGCAGCTTGGCAACCTTGGCAGGGTCGGCCAGATCATTGAAGGGGCGCCGCACCCACCACCGTGATCCGTCCCAGGAAAGACTCACCCCGTCGCCACCACTGGAGTCGATCTCGATCTGGGTGATCTTGGAGCGGTCGAAACGACCAGGTCCTTTTTTCATCTCCAGCAACTCGCGCGTCGTCGGCAGGTAACGCTCAATACCGACAATGACAGCGCCGAGAGCGATGACGAGAAGCAGAAGCAGAAGTGTGGTGCGCAGGCGCATGTCTCAGATGCTTGGGTTGAAAGTTGGTGAGCGTTCGAACTGGGGGATTGAACGTTCGTTATTCGTTTCTCATGCCGCCCGGCGACTGGCCCATACCAGCATTCCCAGGCAGAGCACAAAGGAGGGAAACACAAAGGTGGTGCTCCAGAAGATGATCTCACCCTGCTTCTGCGTGAGCTGGATGCGGTAGCTGTGCTTTTGTTTTGGAGGAATACCGATGTAGCTCTCGCGGTTGATGATCCAGTTCAGGCTGCCGGCCACGAAATCGCGGTTCACGGCCAGGGCGGACTTCTTGTCGAGCATGGACGAATTCCCCACCACCACCATGCGGCAGCTGTCGACACGCAGTTTCTCATCCGTGACGGTTCCGCGCTCGATGGAGGCCGCCAGATAGATGGGCTTTTTGTTATCCTCGTCATCGACCACAGGCAGATCTTCCAGGTAGTTTTTCTCACCCCAGTAACGGTCGGTGGCACCGATCAGCGGCTGCACGGTGATGTTTTGATTCTTCAGATACTCGTCGTCAAAACGCACCTCAAGCGACTCTGACTGACCCGGCAGTGTCGTCGTGCTGGCAGCCAGCTGCCGGGTGATGGTGGACTCATCATCAAAGACAGCCTGTACAGAAAATTCTTTCCGCGTTCCGGTGCCCGTGCTCTCGGCGTAAAGAACGCGGTCGCCGCGCGGCAGCACGCCCTGAAGACCAAGGTAGGCATTCAACCGGGGCGTCTCGCCCGATGGATCGAGAAGCACCAGCATGCCGGAGCGCTTGCTTTCCCAGTAGGACTTAATCATGGCGATCTCACTCTCCGACAAATCATAACGCAGCCCCACAAGCAGCACACCATCCGCATCAGTCGGGACCTGGCTGACTTCAGTGAGATTGAGCGGGAAGAGTTGAAAATTCTGCTGCCGGCCAAGCTCACCGATGCTAGCCATTGCATCAATCAGCGAGCCCTCGGTGCGCGCGCCTTTGCCAACGACGATGTAAAACTTCCGCTCCGCGCCCTCGACGACATTGATGATCGCCGATGTGATGGCATCCTCACCGCGGAATTCCTTGATCCTGCGCTGTGTCTCCGTGCTGTTTTCACGCACCACGAGTTCCTCCTCCGTGATGAATCGCGTGCGCGAGCCAACACGCACCACGACACCGCTTTGATCCAGTGGCAGCCCCGTCTCGGCTTTCAGCGATTCAGCACGCTCAATGTCACGGACTGGATCGATGGAGCGCACCTTGACACGCCCGTGTCCCTTGAGCCGGTATTCCTCCAGAAGTGTCTGCACATCCCCGTAAATCTTCGAATCACGGGCAAACACATTGGCGATGAAAACATCCTTCGAAAGCTTGTCCAGGTAGTTCAGCGTGGCGGAACTGATGGTGTAATTCTGCTGCGGGCTTAGATCCCAGCGCGCGTGGTAGCGGTAGCTGAGGCGGTTGATGCCGAAAAAAATCGCCAGGGTGAGAAAGATCTGCACGAGCACATTCACCCCGATCCCAAGGCGGCGCGGCATGGGCGCGGAAGCGGGAGTGGTGGTTGGTGGGGTGTCAGACATCGGTTTGATAAGTGAAAAGGAAAAGTTGGGGTAAGGATCAGCCGGGCGGCAGCGATTCAGGCCATGTCATGGACGCCATCTTCTGAACTCCAGCACATGGTGTGTCAGGACCAGAAACAACAAAGCCAGACTCGAATAGTATACCAGCGGTCGCGTGTCGATCAGCCCGTTGGTGAAGGTGCGGATGTGCTCCGTGCTGGCGAAATAATTGATGATGTCGACAAAGGATTCTGAAACCTTCCGACCGACCACCATGATGAAAAGACCCGCCAGGAAATGCAGCAGGCTGAAGGTGAACGAGATGATCGCCGCGACGATCTGGTTGGAGGTCAGTGAGGAGGCAAAGCAACCAATGGCCAGATTAAACAAACCCATCGCAAGAAGGATGATGTAGCTGCCCTTCAGACCGCCGGAGGGTATCTCCACCTGCCCGGCCGTGATCCAGTCAACGAACTGGAAATTGATGTAACTCGGCACCCACAGCACGCAGTACACGAAGAGGGCGGCCAGATACTTTGATAGCACCACCTGCCAGGCATGAACCGGCGTCGTGAAAAGTGTCTCAAAGGTTCCCATCTTCTTTTCTTCCGCAAACAATCGCATCGTCAGCAGCGGGAAAATGAAGAAGTAGGACAGCCAAAACCAGCTCGGCTGAAAGATCCACGTCACGATTGATCCATCACTGGGTGCACTCTCCAGTACCGAAAGCGCAGCGCGAAACGAGTAACCGCTCAGCACCATCACCAGCGCCAGGACGATGTAGGCCACCGGCGAGACGAAAAATGCCCGCAATTCCTTTTTAAAGAGTACCCAGAAAATTCGCATGTGATCAATAGTCCATCATTTAACTGGCTCCGATGCAGCCAAGTCCACAAACACATCCTCAAGACTCGGCAGTTGGCG
>CANJVS010000398.1 GCA_947477755.1 Verrucomicrobiaceae bacterium
GGTGAAGTCTTCAAAGGTGAAGGTGGCGAAGGGGCGGTTGTCCTTCTTCGAGTACTTCACTTCCATCGTGTTGATGATGCCGACGATGAAAACGGTCTGCGGTTTGGCGCTGACATCCACCTCATCCAGCATGGCGAGCTTGGTGATCTTGGAAGAGTCAAAGTGGCCGCGGAAGTTGTCGAGCGGATGACCGCTGACGTAGAAGCCGAGCAGCTCTTTTTCAAAGCCGAGTACTTCATCCATGGTCCAGGGCTCGACCGTGACCTGAGCCGCAGCCTTCTTCGGCGGCGCCATGGCAAAGTCGTCGAACAGACCACCCTGCCCGGCCTTCTTGTCCTTCTGCATGGAGGCTGCGGAAGCGAGCACCTGCTCCAGCTTCGCAAACATGGCAGCGCGGTCGGCCTTGGTGAAATCAAAGGCTCCCGACTTCACCAGCGCCTCCAGCATCTTTTTGTTCACCGCCCGCGTGTCCATGCGCGCGGCGAAGTCCTCGAGGCTCACAAAGGGACCGTTCTTTTCGCGCTCTTCGATGGCGGCCACCATGGCTCCCTCACCGACATTCTTGATGGCGCTGAGACCGAAACGGATGGCGTTCGGCTCGTGATTGTCCGGGTTGGCATCCTGGTTGCGTTCAGGTGAAAACTTGAGCAGCGAGCGGTTGATGTCCGGCGGCAGGATGACGATTCCCATGCGCTGGCATTCGCTGACAAAATTGGCGATCTTGTCCGTGTTGCTGATTTCCAGACTGAGCACGCCGGTCATGAACTCGACCGGGAAATTTGCCTTCAAATAGGCGGTGCGGTAGGTGACGATCCCGTAGGCGGCGGAGTGGGATTTGTTGAAGCCGTATTGAGCGAACTTCTCCAGCAAATCGAAGACGGCGTTCGCTTGTTTGTCGCCGATGTTGTTGGTCTTGAGGCAGCCTTCGACGAATGCGATACGCTGCCGGGCCATCTCGGCGAGATCCTTTTTACCCATGGCCCGTCGCAGCAAGTCAGCCTGACCGAGGGTGAATCCGGCGAGCACGTTGGCCGCCTGCTGCACCTGCTCCTGATAGACGAGAATCCCATACGTTTCCTTGGCGATGGACTCGAGCAACGGATGCGGATACTCGACCTGCTCCAGGCCTTTTTTACGGGCGATGTAGTCGGGAATGAACTGCATCGGCCCCGGACGATACAGGGCGAGAATAGCGATGATTTCCTCGATCTTGTCAGGGCCGAGCTGCTTGCAGGTGTTGATCATGCCGCCGGATTCCATCTGGAACACAGCGACCGTTTCTCCCCGTTGCAGCATCTCAAACGTTTTGATGTCATCCAGCGGCACCTCTCCCGTGTGAAAGCCGGCCACGCGCTTCTGCACCCACTGCTCGGCCTCATGAATCACCGTCAGGGTTTTCAGGCCGAGGAAGTCCATCTTCAACATGCCCAGCTCGGTGAGCGGCTTCATGGCGAACTGGGAGACGATTTCATTTTCGTTCCCGCGTGTCAGCGCGATGAAATCGTAAAGCGGCTTGTCACCGATGACGACGCCGGCGGCATGAATGCCCGTGCCGCGCGTGATGCCTTCGAGGAAAAGCGCATGCTTCCAAAGCTCCTGCGCATTGCTGTCCTCCTCGATGTACTTTTTCAGGTCCGGATTCTTGTCGATCGCGCCGTCGGTGTGGACCTTTTTGCCGGTGGCTTTATCAAACTTGTCTTCACCGGCGAGCGTGATGTTCAGCTCGGTGGGGATCATTTTGGAAAGGCGGTCCGCATCTCCATAACTCCAGCCGAGCACACGGCCCACGTCACGCACCACGGACTTCGCGCCCATGGTGCCAAAGGTGATGATGTGACTGACGCTCAGTTCACCATACTTTTGACGCACGTATTCGATGACTTCACCACGGCGTGTCTGGCAGAAGTCGATGTCGATATCGGGCGGGCTGACGCGCTCGGGATTCAGGAAGCGCTCAAACACGAGCTGGAAGCGCAGCGGGTCGATGTCCGTGATGCCAAGCACGTAGGCAACAACGGAGCCTGCCGCCGAACCACGGCCCGGCCCCACGGGGATGCCGTTCTCACGCGCCCAGTTGATGAAATCCCAAACGATGAGGAAGTAGCTGGTGAAGTTTTTTTCACCCAGCAACGCCAGCTCATAGTCCATGCGTTTGCGCAGAACCTCGTCATTCAGCGCGCGGTCACGACCATAACGACGGATCAGTCCCTCCTCGCAGAGAAAGCGCAGATAGTCATTTCGATCCTCACCGCCGGGCGGCTTGTACTGCGGGTAACGCTCGATGCTTGTGGCATCGAGCTTGATGCTGATGTCGCAACGCTCCGCGATCTCCAGAGTGTTGTCGCAGGCCTCGGGGATCTCGCGGAACAGGGCGCGCATTTCCTCCGCCGTTTTGAAGTAAACCTCGGGCGAGTAGGTGACGCGGTTCACGTCATGCACGTTGGCGCCCGAACCGATGCAGATCATGACGTCATGACTCTCATGGTCGCTGCGGTCCATGAAATGCACGTCATTGGTGGCCACGGTTTTCAGCCCGTATTTGGGCGCCCATTCGAGGAGTTGCCGCGTCACGGTGCGCTGCTGCTCCATGCCGTGATCCATGAGCTCGAGGTAGAAATTTTCCGGCCCGAAGATGTCGCGAAATTCCACGAGGCTTCGTTCCGCCTCGTCTTTGCGGTCGCTGAGAAGGAGTTCGTTAATCTCGCCTTTGAGGCAGCCGCTCAGGCAGATGAGGCCTTTGCTGTGCTTGCGCAGCAGTTCCCTGTCGAGGCGCGGATTGTCCCACTTGCCGTACAGGTGCGATTCAGTGACCAGGCGTGAGAGGTTTTCATAACCTTCATTGCTTGAGGCTAACAGCGTCAGGTGGGACTCGCGTTTCCTACCCTGGATGTCCTTCTTTTCATGCATCGAGCCGGGAGCCAGATAGACCTCGCAGCCGAGGATGGCCTTCAGCTTGGCCTTCTTTGCCGCCATGTAGAAGTCGATGCTGCCGTAAAGATTGCCGTGGTCTGTCAATGCCACCGCCGGCATCTCCAGCTTCTTCGTGCGCGCGACGAGGTCGTCGAGACGCACGGCTCCGTCGAGGAGCGAATACTCGGAGTGCAGGTGGAGATGGACAAAGGAGTCTGCCATTGGGGAGGCTCAGAGTAGACGGTTGTCAGGTCGGAGCAAGACCGTGTCACCCCCACCATTCAAATCGGGTTCATGAAGGCACCTGGACGGGCCGGGCCACCCTCCGGATTACGCGGAATCTTCAGCGATTTTTCGGCGTCGGTCACCCCACCAATTCAGCCCGCGTGTAAGCGGCAACGACGGGGTAGCCTTTGCTTTCGATGTTTTCGCGGCCGCCTTCCTGGCGATCGACCAGAATGAGAGCAAAGGCTACCTTGCCGCCTTCCTCCTCGATGGCCTGGATGGCCTTCAGGGTGGAGTCACCTGTGGTGATGACGTCATCGACGACCACCACTGGCTGGCCGGGAGTGAAATTTCCCTCAATGCGTTTGCCCCGGCCATGGCCCTTGGGTTCTTTCCGGACAACAAAGGCCTGCACGGGCGTGGCCTCACCAGCGAGACTGGAACTGATCGCCACGGCGAGAGTGATGGGATCTGCCCCCATGGTCAGACCGCCGAGTGAACCAATATTCAGGCCGCGGGCTGCTTCCTCTTTCCGCAACAGGTCAAGCAGAACGCGCCCCACAAGAACGGCACCGCGGGCATCCAGAGTGGTGACGCGGCAGTCGACATAGAGATCGCTCTCTTTGCCCGAGGCGAGGGTGAATTTGCCA
>CANJVS010000399.1 GCA_947477755.1 Verrucomicrobiaceae bacterium
AATCTGGAAGCCAGCCTCTTCTCGGCCTCCGCACCAAAGGATGCTGGACCACCCGGCTTCCAGGCTACTTCCGGCCTCGATTCCAGAGGCGTTGTGACATCGGTCCATGTCTTTTCCATGCCGTTCGCGGCTTTAAACTCCGGGGCTTTCGATCCAAACTCAAATACCAGCTTGGAAGCAGGCACGCCCGAACTGATTCGATCAAGTTTGGCCTTGGCCCTGGCCTCTGCTTTGGGTTTTTGAACCACCCACATCTGGGCGACAATCTGCGTAGCCAGCACCCCGGACTTCTCACGCGTTTGCGTCGTCAATGCAGCGACAATCTCTTTTGCAACAGCGGGGTCAGCCCCCTCGATCTTGATGTCTCCATTGACGAAGCCAACCCCTTCAATCACGTCGATTCTAACCAAGGATTGACCCTTCTGTGATTCCATGCGGGCTGTCACTTTGGCATCAGGAAATCCGGCGTTGACATACCCGGCCTGGACAAGCTCCGGGAGTTTGATCATGAACTCCGCCAGGGGAGCGGAAGGATGCGCGACAAGCAGAAAGTCCACGCTCCCTTGAAGGCCTGAGCGAATGTTTTCCCTGGAAAAGGCTTTGTTGCCGTCGATGAGGATGTTCTTCACCGATCCAAAATTCCCAACGACGGGCTCCTTGGCCGGAGGCACTTCTGCAGCATGAGCAATCCGGAAAGCCAAAAGGAACCAAACCATGCGCTTGCTCGATTTTACCGCTTGAAGCGCTGAGGCGAGAATCCCCCCGTGTCGGGTCGTGGCCAAGGTTGAGTTGCTCATGGGTAATGGGCTTGCTTGAAGAATGCGACTGAACTCTAGGCTATACTATCACGTTTCCGGTCAAATCGTTACAGGCTATTTTTACAAGCCTGAACGTCAATCCAAGGACCTGGACTAGGGCACTGGCATGATCCGGGTTGATCAGGAATCAAACGCCCCAGCCTCCGCCCCGCCATATCTGGCGGAACCCTGCAACAAACCACTGCGCCCGAGCCAGAAGTTTACGGGCAATTCACGAAATGGCAGTGTTTGAAAGATGCCCCGGTCCAGGTCGTTATGGGGCGTCGAATTCCCCCCGATTTCCCCATGAAGCTGACCCTCACCGCCATTCTGCTCGCTGTTTCGTTCTCCATCGCGCGCGCATTGCCACCACAGGACATCCAGACCAAATCTGCGCAGATCGACCAACTCGTCGCCGCGAAACTGGAGAAGGAAAAGATCAAGCCCTACGCCCCGGCCAGCGATGAAGTCTTCGTGCGGCGCATCTATCTGGACATCGCCGGACGCATCCCGACACTCAAGGAGACAACAGAATTCCTGGCCGACACCGCCGCTGACAAGCGCGCAAAGCTGATCGATGCGCTGCTTGCATCCGACGCTTACGTGCAAAATTTTGCCAACTACTGGAGCGACATCCTGCGCATCAAATCCCAACTCACCATGGGCAACAGCCAGCCCGCCGGTGCAGCCTACAGCAACTGGTTGCGCGAGTCCCTGACGGCTAACAAACCCTATGACCAGATGGTGCGTGAAATGCTCACCGCCGATGGCAAGACCTATGAAAACGGCGCCGTGGGCTTTTACATCCGCGACTACAACATGCCTCTGGATAACATGGCGGTGACGACCCAGATTTTTCTGGGCACCAGCATGGTGTGCGCGCAGTGCCATAACCATCCATTCGATAAATGGACGCAGATGGACTATTACCAGATGGCCTCACACAGCTACGGCATGACGAGCAGCAACGGACTCTCCAACCCTGCCCTGGCCAGCATTTTCGGCAGCGGTTACAGCAGCAAGGGCAAGAAGACCAAAGGCGGATCGCCTCTGCTCGCCAATCTGCCAAAGGGCATCGAGAAAAAAGATCTCGGCCGTGCGATGAGCGAGATCCTGCGCCCCCTGCGCTACAACACCGTGCTGGATCAGACGGACAAAAAACATCTGCAGCTGCCACACGATTACCAATACACGGACGCCAAGCCCAAGCAGGAAATTGAGCCGATGATTCCCGCTTCCTTTTCCAAGGACGGCAAGATCGTGAAGGCAGGCCAGAAGCCGATCGAGGCATATGCACAATGGATGGCCTCCAAGGAGAACCCGCGCTTCACGCTCGTCATCGCCAACCGCTTGTGGAGAAAAGCCATGGGCATGGGCCTGATCGAGCCTGTCGATGAGATCACCGACTCCACCGTGCCGAGCAACCCGCAGCTCATGACCTTTCTGGAAAACACCATGAAGGAGCTGAACTACGACATGAAGGCCTACCTGCGCATGGTCTTCAACAGCGCCACCTACCAGCGTGCGGCACACACGAAGGATGTGGAACTGGGTGAAGTGTATCACTTCCCCGGCCCGCTTCTGCGCCGCATGTCCGCTGAGCAGATCTGGGACAGCATGGTGGCGCTTTACAAGCCATCCCCCGACACGCCCAGCCTTGAAACCAAGATCGAGCGCGAGTCCACGATCCGCAAAATCGAATGGCTCGACCGCTCCCTGAACGCTCTCACCCCGCAGGAACTGGCCGCCGGTGCCACCAAAGTCGCCCAGGTTCAAAAGCAACTCGCGACCGATGTGCGTCAGGCACAATTGAAGCTCACTGAGGCCACAAAAAACAAGGATGAAGACGCCATCCGGGCGGCGAAGAAAGTGGTGGCCAATCAACGCAAGGCAATCGACCAGGCCGCTGAGGACATCATTTACTCGATGGGCTTCAAAAAGTTCGCCGAACTGGCACGCGATGGAAAGCTCAAGGAGCAGGTCGATGACATGGAGTTCGCCAAAGAGATCGCCAATGTCATTCGCGGCAAAGAGGGTGCCAATTTGGACATTGATGAAGCTCTTGCCATTTACGCCAAGCAGCAGCGCACCCGCCTGAGCGAGATTCAGAAGGCCCGCTTGAAAAAGGACGCCGAACTGCTCAAGGCGGACGACAAGCAGGAACTGACCGCACTCAAAGCCTGGGAGAGTTACCGCGACACCTACATGGTGCGGGCCATCGATCTGCGCGCGCCGGCTCCGAACGGGCACTTCCTGCGCGAGTTTGGCCAGAGTGACCGTGAACTGGTCGAGAACGCCAATGAAGACGCCACAGTTGGTCAGGCGCTCATGCTGTTGAATGGCAAGACCTTCACCCAGATGATGAACCCTTACACACTGATCAGCCGAACCCTGCGCCGCACGCAGACAGCGGATGAGACCATCGACACGATTTATCTCAGCCTCTTCAGCCGCAAAGCCACGACCGAGGAAAGGGCGCTGCTCACACCCGTGGTCGAAAGCAACGGCGAGACCGGCAAAGGCGATGCCCTATGGGTCGCCCTGAACACGCGTCAGTTCTATTTCATCCAGTAAACCATTCACTCCGAGAACTTCCCCGTCATGAGCAACATCTCCGACCCTCTCAGCCGCCGCACCTTTGTCACCAAAGCCGCGCAATCCTTCCTCGGTGTCACCGCCCTCAGCCAACTCAGTCCCAAGGCCTTTGCCGTGCCGGGTGAAAACACCAGCCCGCTCAAGCAGGTGCCGACGGCCCGCAACGTCATTTACCTGTACATGACCGGCGGTATGAGCCATCTGGACACCTGGGATCCAAAGCCGGACAACGCCGAGGTGATGGGCCTAACTAAAACCATCAACACGAAAGTGGACGGCATCCGCCTCAGTGAAAACCTGCCGCTTCTGGCGCGTCAGACGGACAAGCTGGCGATCATTCGCAGCATGGCCTCGACCCAGGGCGCCCACGAGCAGGGCCAGTATTTCCAGCGC
>CANJVS010000400.1 GCA_947477755.1 Verrucomicrobiaceae bacterium
GATCGCCAATGGCAATGTGGTGGATGTGGCCTCGGGACTGGCCTACCTCAGGCAAACCGGGGCCGCCGGGCTCATGCTCGGGCGTGGTGCCATCCGCCATCCCTGGCTGTTTGCCCAGCTCCGCGCCCATTGGGAGGGCGGCAGCGTGCCCGCGCCGACCGGGCGTGACATGCTCAACTACATCCAGGCGCTCTACGATGCGACCGCCGCCTTTCACCCGCGTTTTGATGTGCGTCCTCATGTGCAGAAAATGAAGCGCTACATGGTCTTTATCACCACCGGGATCGGTGAAGGTCAACTGGAGCACCGGATCCGCCGCGTGTCGACGGAGGATGAATTTTTCACTGCCTGCAGGGATCATTTGGACCACGATGAGCCGCTGTCCGAGCGTCCACCGGAGGATTCGCACGTATTTTGCGGGTTTGCCGCGCTGAAGTGAGTCAGGTGCCCTCCCGCTGCACTGCCTGCCGCCAACCCGGAACCCATGGTTGACGCTCTGTTTCCATTCGGTTATGCATCGCACCCCTGGCGCACTTTCTGCTGTTTCAGGTAATCCCCCTCAATCCCACACACACAATGGTTAAAATCGGCATCAATGGTTTCGGGCGCATCGGTCGTCTCGTGTTTCGCGCAATCTGTGATCAAGGCCTCCTGGGCAAAGAGATCGAAGTCGTGGCAGTGAACGACCTCGTGCCTGCTGACAACCTGGCTTATCTCGTCAAGTATGACTCCACGCAGGGTAAAGCCCGCGAGAACGTCTCCTCCAAGAAGTCCAGCCCTGATTTGGCGGCAGACGACATTCTTGTCGTCGATGGTCATGAGATCAAATGTCTCGCGGTGCGTGCAGGTCCTTCCGCTCTTCCCTGGAAGGAACTCGGAGTGGACATCGTCATCGAGTCCACCGGTCTCTTCACCGAGCGCAGCAAGGCTCAGGGTCACATCGACGCAGGCGCGAAGAAGGTGATTATATCCGCTCCAGGTAAAGATGAGGACATCACCATCGTCATGGGCGTGAATCACGAGAAGTATGATGCCTCGAAGCATCACGTGGTTTCCAACGCAAGCTGCACAACCAACTGCCTGGCCCCCGTTGTTCACGTGCTCCTGAAAGAAGGATTCGGCGTTGTGGAAGGTCTGATGACCACCATTCACAGCTACACCGCCACGCAGAAGACCGTGGACGGCCCAAGCGCCAAGGATTGGAAAGGTGGCCGCAGCGCTGCCATCAACATCATCCCATCCGGCACAGGTGCCGCCAAGGCCGTGGGTCTCGCCATTCCGGAAGTGAAGGGCAAGCTCACCGGCATGTCCTTCCGCGTGCCGACTCCGACCGTCTCCGTGGTGGATCTCACCGTGAAGACCGAGAAGGAAACCAGCTTCGCCGAAATCTCCGCCGCCATGAAGAAGGCCAGCGAAACCTACCTCAAAGGCATCCTCAACTGGACTTCCGACGAAGTGGTGAGCACCGACTTCATGCACGACCAGCACAGCTCCATCTTCGACGCCGGTTCCGGCCTTGAGCTGAACAGCAAGTTCTTCAAGCTCGTGAGCTGGTATGACAACGAGTGGGGCTACAGCAACCGCGTGGTCGATCTCGTGAAGTACATCGTCAGCAAGGGCCTGTAAGTCAGCCTTCAGCTTAGATTCTCATGGCGGGCCAGGTCTCACGATCTGGCCCGCTTTGTTTACAGCCACTTCCGCGTGAAACGCGTGATCAATCGCGTCACCACCCAGCCCACAAGTATCCCCATGCCGATGGATGGCGGGATGTCACTGGGCCAGTGCGCTCCGACATAGAGTCGCGAATAAGCCACGAGTGTGGCGATGACAAACATGACCCCTCCCCAGCGCCGGTGAGACAGGGCAATCACGGTGGCCAGCGCAAACATGTTCATGGTGTGGCTGCTCGGGAAGGAACTCCCGCGAGTGTCTCCGCGCGGCTTGCTCAATTGCTGCACCGGTGGCTTGAAGAGACGCAGAAACTCAGGTGAGGCGCTGCCCAAATCCCGGATCATGACGCCGCTGATGGCATCACGCGGGCGCACGCGGCCGATGGCATGTTTGAGGTTCTTTGAGATCAGACCGTCACTGATGCCGAGCGCCATCGCCACGCAGAGAATCAATCGAACCCCGCGTCTGCCGTTGTGCCGGAGCACCAGCAGCAATGCCAGTCCCATCAGCGGCAGCCAGGCATTCACCGCCGAGACAGCGGGCATCAGCCAGTCGAGCAGCGGATGGGTCCAATCGCGGTTGATGTGATGGAGGACTGAGAGATCCCAGGAAATCATTGAGCGCCTACTTTCTTCCAGGTCTTGAGTCGATGGCCGAGAAACACTTCGAAGATGCGGGAAGCCTCGCCAAGCGGCACTTCCACGCGGCCCATTGGTTCAGTTTTTTCAAAGCACTCGGTGATCTGAGTCGGCAGGCCGCCGACGCTAAAGATCAGCGCGTCATCGCCCAGCCGCTCCTCGGGTCCGGGCCAGACTTCATATTGCGACATCGGATGCCCCGACGGCTCCCATCGGTAAGTGCGCGGATGCTGTGGCATGTTGAAAGCCATCTGTGCCGCGCTGTAGCGGTGACCGAGCGCCATGACGAACGTGTTGGCAGGGCGGGGGACCTTGTCCAGAAACGCGCCAGCCTGCCTGCCGGTTTCCTTCCAGCCGAGCAGATCCGCCAGTTTTTTGTGACCCTTCAGGCTGGTCAGGAAGGTGACTGGAATCACGAGGTGCAGGACGATGGCAAACAGCGCTGCCACCCGAAGGGTCCATTTTTTCCACGCCTCGGCATGGCCGAATGGAAGGTGCCCGCAGAACCACGCGGCGACCAGAATGAAGGCTGGCACATAGAACACCGCCGGCCAGTTCGGATTGATGCGCTGGCGCAGGGCGAGCAGAGTGAAAATGAGCAGGGCCGGAGCTGAAAACAGCAACAGGTAGCGCTCGCGCCGCGCCATGGTTTTCCAGTGTGTCATGCCGAGCCACATCACCGCCATGAGTGCCGCCCAAGTCACGGGTGAATACACCAGCGCCTGCACCCCGGGCCATTCCAGGGTGCGGGTCAGCCATTTCACCGCATCGAGACTCTTGGTGTCAAAGTGATGCTTTGTGTGCTCCAGCGTGATCCATTGGTGCTGCTGGTTCCACCACAGCACCGGCGTGAGAAAGAGCGCGCCGGTGACGATGGCCAACCACATCCGAGGGTTTTTCAGCAGGGCCCGGTCCTCCCTGGAGACTGCCGCGAAGACCACTGTCAGCAGAGGGAAAACAAGCATCATTTGTTTGCTCAGCGTGCCGATGCCGATCACCAGTGCCAGGCTCATCCAGCGCGTCCAGCAGGCCGGCCTCTGTGCGGCAAACCAGAACAGCACCAGCGCCGTGGTCCAGGTCAGCAGCAATGGCGCATCAATGGTTAGGAAAAGATTCAATCCCGCGCTGGCCGGCGTGAGCAGGATCAGCACCGATGCCATGAATCCCGTGCGTGCATCATAGAGTGCCCGGGTCAGGACGAAGAGCGCCAGCATCGTGCCCGTGCCGAGCAGCAGGGCCGCTCCGCGGATGCCCCAGTCCGCATCGCCGGTAAGCCAGCCCACCACGCCCATGAGCCAGCCGATCATTGGCGGCTTGCTGTAATAACCCCAGTCCGGCCTGCGGCCCCAGTCCCAGTAATAGGCCTCATCCCCCGCCAGATCCGCCTGCGAGCAGAAGAAAAGCATGAACAGGGCGCGAAACACAAACACGCAGCCCAGCAGTATCCAAAAGCGGCGCGTCCA
>CANJVS010000401.1 GCA_947477755.1 Verrucomicrobiaceae bacterium
GCCTGATACTGCTTCCGCAGGCTGATGATGTGATCGATGATCTTGTCGAAGTAGGGGTAGCGTGTGGCGATGATCTCCGTCAGCGGCGTGCAGGTGTTGTCAGCCATCGAATAGATGTCACCCAGCACCTCGGCCTTTGGGAAACGAAAACCCGAGGTGTCGATCCCGCTGCTGTTCACCACGGTCTCCAGCAAGTCCTTCTGATCTTCACGATCCATGATCGAGAAACCTTTGCGATAGCCCAGACGCTCCGAATTCCAGCGCAGCAGTTTGTTGCCGATGCTGTGAAACGTGCCGCTCCAGAGCCGCTGCACATCCACCGGCACCAGCATTGTCACACGATCCAGCATCTCACGCGCCGCCTTGTTGGTGAAGGTCAGCAGCAGGATCTGCTCGGGCAGCACGCCATTGTCCAGCAGCCAGGCCACGCGATAGGTCAGCGTCCGCGTCTTGCCCGATCCTGCCCCGGCAATGACCAGCGTCTGCCCCGGCGGCGCAGTGACAGCGGCATACTGCTGCTCATTGAGCTCCGCTTTGTAATCAATGCGGTGAGCGGAGGAACTGGGAGTGTGCAGCGTGTAGTCGCGGGCCATGAGCGGGAGTAAAATGTCCAGTGCTCATTGCAGGGTGCTCCGTCAACCGCGATGTGCAGCGGCTTGACCATTCGCTCCACAGCGCCAAGTCTGGACCGTGGCTGATTTCTTCACTTTCGAGCAACTTCATGACTTCCCCGCCCTGACCCCGCCTGCGCGGCTGGCGGTGATCGGTGATCCCATCGGACATTCCAAATCGCCTCAGATGCATAACCCGGCGCTGCAGGCCTGCGACATCGACGCTCAGTATGTGCGAATACAGGTGCCCATCGGCAGGGTGAAGGAAGCCTTCAGTCTGTTTGTAAAGCAGGGCTTTCTCGGCGTGAACATCACTATCCCGCACAAATTCGAGGCGCTGGATGCGGTGGATGTCGTCGATCCGCTGGCGCGCCAGCTCGGTGCGGTGAACACACTGGCGATTCGGGATGGAAAGATGTTTGGCTACAACACCGACGGTCCAGGTTTCCTGCGCAGCGTGAAAGAAGCGTTTGGTGCGGAGATCCGGGATTTGCGCGTGCTGGTCATCGGCGCAGGCGGCGGTGCGGGGCGCGCGGTGGCGGTGCAGAGTGTGATCGCAGGCTGCCGGGATCTCGTGCTGGCAAATCGAACGGAAGCGAAATTGGGACCCTTGGTGGAGGAGCTTCGCAAGGTCGCCTCTGCACAGACCCGACTGCAGACCTGCTCGCTGGAGCATGCCGATCTGATGCAGCACTTGCCTGAGGTGGATCTGATCGTGAATGCGACTTCGGTCGGCATGAAATCAGGGGATGCGGCCCTGCTTCCCGGCGGTGCGCTTGAGTCCAGACACTTGGTTTATGACATGGTCTATCGCGCCAGCGGACCCACGGAGCTGATCCAGCAGGCGACAGAGGCAGGAGCAAAACACGCGGATGGCATGTGCCTGCTGCTGCATCAGGGGGCGATCTCTTTTGAGCATTGGTTTGACCGGCCTGCGCCGATTGAAGCCATGCGTGCGGGTTTGCTGAAGGCTTGAGACGGTTCCGGAAAGAGTGACGGAAATCTGAAGTGTGCTCCGTTAAGTCACGATCATGCGAATTTGGGATCTACACTGTCACCTGAGCGGCGTCGCCGGACTCACACCGGAGGAGCGGCTTGGAAACCTGCTTCGTTATGCCGACCGGGTGGGCATCGAGAGGCTCTGCGTTTACATGGGCATCAAATGGGCGCAGGACCCGACACCGGATGATCTGGTGAAACAGAACGACGATGTGCTGCGCGCCATGGACAAGTTCCCGGACAGGGTCTTTGGCTTTGTCTATCTGAGCGCCAAGCATGTGGAGCGCAGCCTCTCGGAGCTGGAGCGCTGCGTGACCCATGGCCCAATGGTCGGCGTGAAACTTTGGGTGGCGGAGAAATGCAACGTGCCGGAAATCGATCCGATCATTCGCCGCGCGGCGGAACTGAAAGCCGTTATTTTCCAGCACACCTGGTTCAAGACCAATGGCAACTACGCCGGTGAATCCACCCCGGATGATCTCGTGGCGCTGGCGCAGCGTTTTCCAGATGTGCCCATCATCTGCGGACACACCGGCGGGACATGGGAGCTGGGGCTGCGGGCGATTCGTGACCAGAAAAATCTCTTCGCCGATCTCGCGGGCAGTGACCCCTCGTATGGCATCACCGAAATGGCGGTGCGTGAACTCGGCGTGGACCGGGTCATCTACGGCAGCGATGCCGGCGGACGCAGTTTCGCCAGTCAGCTCGCCAAGGTTCACGGCGCGCAGATCATTGAAGCGGACAAACAGAAAATCTTTTGTGACAACCTGCGCGGCCTGATGCTGCCCATCCTCAAAGCGAAAGGAATCAAGGCATGAACCGGCGCCATTTTCTTGGATACACGGCAGCGCTCGCCGCCATCCCCCTGGCCTCCTCTCCGGCCGCTGAAAAGCAGGCTGGCATCATCGACTGCAACATCCACCTCGGCCCGCATCCGAATCGTGATCTGCCAAAAATCGACAGCGCCTTTCTGACCCGACACGGCATTGATCAAGCCTGGGCAGGATCGTTCGAGGCGCTGCTGCATCGTGATCTGGCCGCGGTGAATCAGCGACTGGTCGCCGCCTGCAAACGTGATGCGCGAATGCTGCCAGCCGGTTCAATCCATCCCTTGCTGCCAGCCTGGAAGGACGACTTCAAACGCTGTGTCGAAGGGCACGGCATGAAGATCCTGCGACTGCACCCGAACCATCATGGCTACACGCTCGCTGATCCGCGTTTCATGGAGCTGCTGGAGCTGGCGGCTGCCGGGAAGGTGCTCGTTCAAATCGTGGCGCAGCTTGAAGACCAGCGCACCCAGCACCCGCTCACCCAAGTCACCCCGGTAGATCTGAAACCGCTGCCCGCAGTGCTCAAGCGCGTGCCGGACGCACGCGTGATGGTGCTCAATGCCAATGCCGCCATGATCACCACCGCACTCCACGGGAGCACCAATCTCTGGCTCGACATGGCCATGATCGAAGGCGTCGGCGGTGTGGAGAACCTGCTGAAAGCATGGCCCGCAGAGAAGCTATGCTTCGGCTCGCACGCGCCGTTTTTTTATTGGGAATCAAGCTCGCTCAAACTTCAGGAGTCGGTGCTCACACCGCAGCAACTGAGCGCAGTGCAGAGGACCAATGCATCCGCACTTTTGTGACCGATCCGGCAGGCCCGGCTTGCGTTTCAAACCGTTTCCGGTTCCAATCAACCTGTGCCACGCCTTTTTCTTTTCCTGATTGTCACCGCGACCTTATCTGCCCAGACCCCTCGGGAGCTGATCGAGCAGTACGCAGCCGATGCCAGCCTGCTTCACCGCCACTGGTCCATCACCGGTGATTCCACCAGCGCCACGGACCGCGAACAACAAATGCTTCAAAGCTGGCGCGCAAAACTCGGCAAGCTCGACTTCACCAAACTGCCGCCCGCCGACCAGGTCGATTACGTTCTCCTCCGCAACGATCTCGACGCCTCGCTCATGCGCCTCGGTGATCGACGCGATGATGCGCAGGAACTGACACCCTGGCTGCCCTTCCGGTCCGTGGTGGACGGCCTCACCGGGCAGCGTGTTCATGGCGATCCGCTGAATGTTGAAAAGGCCGCCGGCGCACTCGCTCCACTGGCAAAGACCATCACGGATCTGCAAAACAAACTCAAAGCCGCCAAGGACAAAAAGCCCGA
>CANJVS010000402.1 GCA_947477755.1 Verrucomicrobiaceae bacterium
AGTGAGTGTGTTGGTGGTGAGTTTCATAATGGGTGGGGTCAGATGTTGACTGCGCGCTCTCAAACCAACGCATTGAGGTTTGGTTTCGGCGGGGATGAAAAAAATGCTGCGAGCCTTATTTCCCGAAGCACTGAAGCTTACCATCCATCGTGCTGACATAGACACGGCCTTGAGAAACGGCGATGCCGTCCCAGACCGGAGGGCTGGTGAGTTCGAGCCCGGCGCTTTGCTCACCGGTTTCGACATTCACGGCCCACATTTTGGCTCCGCGACGGCCTTCGAGAGCTTCGTTTTGTTCGTTGAGTTCTTTGAGGATGGCCGGGTCTTTGGCGGCCAGGCGTTCAAAGGCATACTCTTCATCAATGGTGTCAGGAGCACCGCTGACGAGCACCGTTTTACCAGCCAAAGCCATACTGCGCGCAACGATGGGTACAAAGCGGTCCCAGCTATGCTTCACAAAGCTGCCACTGCCTTTGCCGCCGCCACCCGCCGCACCCTTGAACCACAAGGCACCGCCGACCTTGCCTTTGCCGGATTCGATTCCGGCACCTACGCCGTGAGCATCGTTGCCGGAGCTGTCACGCGAGTCGCCATTGTCGAAATTGCAGAAGAGTATGGCATCGGCCGGCTTTGCATCCGGTTGCTCAAAACGGGTCTGCACTTCAGCGGGCGTGAGCGCCTTATGATAAACGGCAAACTGATCCAGCAGGCCGCTGTAACCACCGGCGTTTTCTTCCGCGACACCATTGCCATTGCCAACGATCAGCGGATTGACGGGCTTGCCGGTGACGAGATCACTGGCCATGCCTTCAGAGACAAGTTTGCCATCGATGTAGAGGGTCATTTTTTTATCGGTGGCAAGGGCACCCACGATGTGGTGCCAGCCATCGGTCAACGCTTCAGACGAGACAATGGTGGTCTCCTTTGAATCGCTGCGGATGTGGAACTGCGGCTTTTTGTCGTGAAAATCGAGCGCCACTCCCTGACGCGGACCTCCGTGATTTACGATCGTGCCGCTGGCCGTGTCCGGCAAAATCCAGGCTTCGATGCTGATGGCCGTCTTGGTGGGGTCGAGCACGTCAAGGTCTGGAAACTGCACGCTTCCAGGAATCGGCGCGCCTTTGGCTTTTGCATCAGCCACGGCGGCTTTGGCGTCAGCCTTCTTGCCTTTGCCTTTGCCCTTTTTCTTGGCTTCAGCCTGGGCCTTTAAAGTTTCGCTGTGACCGACCTGAGTTTCGCCTTTGGGCTGCACTGCAAGCGGCTTGCCGTCGGCATCGAGCACCACGCTGTTGCCCTTGCGTTCTGTGGTCGCAGCTGCCGTTTCAAAGGCTTGCTCTGGTGGAGCCTTTGGCGTGGCGAACAGGGTGTACTCCATCGTTGTCGTCCATTTGTAATACTGTGCCTCGCGACCATACGAATAAACGTTCTTGTCATCGTGCACAAGGATCCGGCCTGCTGGTGCATACTTGCCTGCCTGGAAGTAGCCGCCATGGCCGCCAGCGAAGCTTTTGCCGTAGACCCAGTAGCTGCGGTGGAAGTTTGAATCATCCAGGAAGCCCATTGGCGCAAAGAGATGTGAGCCCTCGCCTTTGTGGGCGCCACCCTGCTTGTCGAAATCGCCACTCACGGGCCCGACTTCGACACGCTTTCCGTTAGACGCAATTTTTTGCGTGCGCAGGAAGGTCCACTTGCCGTCGCTGCTGAGGATGTCGTTGAGGGCCACCGGCATCTGTAGGGTCTTGTGGCGGTCATTCAAATCGCCACCGGTGTCCGGATCGCGATCGTTGTAGTTTTCGCGGAATTTCATTTCGCCGGTTTTGGCATCGATCCGGTAGAACCAGAGACCGCCATCGAGGAAGCATGAATGGCCTGAGACACAGCTCACGATGCCGTTTTCCACCAACACGCTGCCGTGCACGGGCCACACGCTTTCCATCATTTCCCAGGCTCCGTGACTGAGTGCCACGGGAGCTGCCTGGAATTTCCAGATCAGAGCCCCGTCTCTGGCGCGCAGGCAATAGACCTGACCATCCTTGCCACCAAAAAACACGCGCCCTTTCCAATAGGTCGGTGGTGAGTCCACCCGGCCTCCGGCAATGAAATGCCAGGCTTCCTTGCCGGTGTCTGAGTCGAAGGCATGCAGCGTGTGTTTGTCCACTTCAGAGACAAAGGTCAATCCTGCGGCGGAGGTTGTCGTGCTCAGCGGCGCTGTCAGTTTGACCTCCCAGGCCATGCCGAGATTTTTCTTCAAATCCTGATTTGAGAATCCGCTGCGTGCATTGTCGCTGCGGTATGTCGGCCAGTCTTTTTCGCCAGCGTCCACCTCTTCGATGGCTTCGGCATATGCTGGGCCTTTGACCAACCGTTCATTGTCGGGCGTGTTGGCCGGCATGGGGTAGCGTGGAGCGGAGGCCATGACACTCATGCCGTCGAGTTTGGCTTCGGGATAACAGGCGCAGTTGTGCGGTCCGGCATAAGTCAGGCCATTGCAGGGCATCACTCCATAAAGGCAGGCACCACGCACCCAATGATTCAGATCCCAGTGCTGTTTTTCCATGTCGACATACTCGATGCCCGTGCGTGACGGCATGAGGAATTTTTCAGTCGCCTTGGCCATGTAGCAGCGGTGGTGGAACCAGTAGGTGCCTTCAGGCACGTCGGGAAAGAACTGCTTCTTAACCACGCCGGTGAGCGGATCACGGCCTGTGTATTCACCCGTTTGATTGCCGTTGGTTGTCCCTGCATTCCAAACCAAACCCTGCGCCACAATCACATCTTCCAAGCTGCGGTAGCCGCTTTTCTCATGCGAGGAGTTCCACAATTCCTTGCCGGTGTCGGCATTGATGCCCTTCATCAATCCATCACCACCGGCGTAAAGAATCACGTCATCATTCAGCACCACGCGCGGTGCGAAATTGAACTCATAGAGCTTGCGCCGGTTCTCCGGCACATCGGCAAACTTCACTTTGCCTGTCTTCACATCGCGGCAGGCCAGGCCGTCGCCATTGTAATAAATGATGCGCTTGTCATCCAGGGCCAGGGTGATCGGCCCGATCTTGTCTTCCACTTCCCACTGTGTTTTCCCGCTTTCAGCGTCGATGGCGAGCAGTTTGCGCGGTTTGCCATCCCAGTTGAACTCGGACTCGACACGCTTCTGATCGCTCTGCTGCTTCACGGCAAATTCCTCATTCAGGCGCCAGGCCACCGGGTTCACCAGTGCATAGAGTGTGCCGTTGCGATAGAGCAGTTCCTCCGCCCCTTTGGTCTGTGTGTATTCGCGGATCACGCTGCCCGTCGCCGCATCGAGGCAGGTGATCGGATCCGTGATGCCAAGCGTCACGTAAACCTTGTCACCAATCGCGGCGAGTCGGCGCGTGAGTTGTGTTGGTCCGGATTTCAATGGCCAGAGATGCGTGCTCCACTGCGGGATTGGCTTCTTCCACAGCACTGTGCCATTGAAGGCGTCACGGGCGATCAGCATGAACTTTGCCGGCATCAGGATCGAGATGCGGCTGCCCTCATCCATGATGTAAAAGATGCGGCCGCCCGCGCTCACCTGGGCACTTACCGAGGACATGCGGTCATGGTGACGGCTCCAGCGCGGATTGCCCACCCACTGCATCCGTGTCGGCGGTCCCACGAGCGTGTCTTTCGAGGTTGGATTGCCCTTTGAGTCATATGCGAAGTGCGTCCACTCATCCATTCCCTTGGGCCAGGCTTTCACGGTTTTATCCCAGCCGCCAGCCTTGCGCACCATGGCC
>CANJVS010000403.1 GCA_947477755.1 Verrucomicrobiaceae bacterium
CTGTGAAACCTACAATCTCGATGTCATCCGCACGCCGGACAATGCCATCCAGCCTGATGGCGGCACGGCCATTCTGCGCGGCAATCTCTGCCCTGATGGCGCGGTGATCAAGCACGCCGCCGCCACGCCCGAATTGTGTCATCACACCGGCCCCGCGCTTGTCTTTGACAGCTATCCGGAGATGAAGGCAAAGATCGACGACATGGATCTCGATGTGACCAAGGACACGGTGCTGATTCTTCGCAATGCCGGGCCGGTCGGTGCTCCGGGAATGCCTGAATGGGGGCAGCTGCCGATTCCGAAAAAGCTCATCCTGCAAGGCATCCGCGACATGGTGCGCCTGAGCGACTGCCGCATGAGCGGCACCAGTTACGGAGCCTGCGCTCTCCACATCGCTCCCGAGTCAGCCATCGGCGGACCTTTGGCATTGGTGCAAAATGGTGACCTCATCGAACTCGATGTGCCTAACCGGAAGTTGCATTTGCACGTCAGTGATGAGGAGCTGGCGAAACGCCGCGCCGCATGGAAGCCCGCGCCTCCGCGCTATCACCGCGGCTACGCAAAGCTCTTCGTCGATCACGTCACGCAGGCCAACGAAGGTGCCGACTTTGATTTCCTTCAGTATGGCCCAGCCGTGCCGGAGCCGGAGATTTTCTAGCTCAGCTTGCCCTTGCGCAGGATGTTATGCAGCAACAAGCCAATCTAGGCTGAAGAAGAACAAGGCTTGCTGTTAACGATGACGTTTTATGCATATCACTGAAGAGCTTCTCGCCTTTTACCGGGCATTCCTTCCACAACAAATGAGAGCATCTGCAGGGTGATTCATGAATTTCATGCACTCCGGAGACTGACATGCTGAAAAGCGTGGCAGATGTCAGGTAAAGCGACTGATCAAGCGCTACGGCTGAGCGGCTGGCACAGCCAGCTCCGGGATCAAGAACCGGACATCCGCATGTGTCGCGACAAGTCCGGCATCCAGCGTGGCAAGTCGGGTGCCGTGGCGGCGCGCGAGCTGGGCCAGCCAGGCATCCGTGACTTGTTTGTGACCTTGAACGCCCTTGTTGGAGACATTCTCATAGCTGAACCCAGCATCCATGAAGCGGTGCATCGGGTCCGACTGAATGAGCGCCAGAGTTTTCCAAGCTGCCGCAGATGTCGTGTCCGTGGCGAGCATCATGTGCAGGCGGAGAAAGGTGCCCTCGGTCACGGAGCAGGTGTGGAAGGTGTCCGTCAAAGCCTCAAACCAAGCCTTGGCTCGTGCATGGTGCGGATGGCTTTCGATCACCAGCGCGATGATGCCATTACCATCCACAAGCCAGCTCACGGCAGACCATCCTCCTCGAGAATTTGGTCGAGTTCCGCCTGAGTCACGGGCCTGCCGGCGACCACTGGAAAGCGATCCCCAGGAACGGGCTTTGGCGTGAAGGCTGGAAGTGGCGCAGGCTTCATGCTGCGGATGAGATCTGCGAGCACACTGCCGAGGCTGCGTGATTCCTGCCTGGCCACGGCATCCGCCTTGGCGAAGGCGTCATCGGGTAGATCAAGGGTGATTTGCATGTGCAAAGATGCTGCCACGCTTCTGCGCTGTCAAACATGCCTTCACTCGCTCGACATCACGGAGGGTCATGACGGGCCCCGTTAGCTCAGCTTGCCCTTGCGCAGGATGTGGACGCCGAGCATCCCGAAGGCGATCATGGAGGGCACGGCGAGGAAATGCAGCCAAACAATGAGTGTGTTCGCGTAGTTGAGGCCGAAGAAGTTGGAGCGCGCCCATTGGATGACCAGCCAGCCGATGACGAGGCCCAGGCCGCCGAGCAGCGCGACGAGCAGGAAGAAGAGCGAGCCTTCATTCATCTCGATCAGGCTGCGTGTCACCGCGCGCGGTTGCTCGCTCTTTTGCAGGAACATGGCGGCGGACAGCATGTAGATCTGGGTGCCGAGAACGGCGCCGAGCAGGAGCAGGACCTGGCTGTGAATCCCGAAAACAGTCAGACCTCCGAGATTGATCTCACCGGTGAAGCCCGCGATGCCCTGCAGCAGGGTCGCGCCAATGATGAGAAGCAGTCCGGCAAGCTCAAACATGCGCGGCCTTTCAGAGAGGATGAAAAGCAGGTGCCTCATGCCATCGCGCCAGGTGCGCAGGTGCGGTGTGCGCTCGACGGGAGCAGGGCGCAGACCGGAGACGATCTCCACCGTGCTGGCATTCTTTTTCAGCGCCTTGATGAGCAGTTCGGAGGCGAACTCCATGCCGCTTGCGCGGATGTCCCAGGTTTCATAGGCGGTCTTTTTCAGGCAGCGGAAGCCGGAGTTGCAGTCGCTGAGCTTGCCTTTGAAAAGCAGATTGATCAGTCCGGTGAGCACCGGCGTGCCTAGGACGCGATGCAGGGTCGGCATGGCTCCGGGCTCGATGGTGCCTCTCATGCGCGAGGCGATTCCCATGTCGGCATCCGCTTTTGACGTGGTGCGGTAAAGCTCCAGCGCGTGCTCGTAGAAGTAGGTGCCGTCGGCATCGGCAAACATGACGTACTTGCCATCTGCGGCCGCGATACCTCCGCGCAGTGCTGCACCGTAGCCGCGCTCGGGGACGGGCACGACACGGGCTCCGCGACCTTCAGCGATCTGGCGTGAGTCGTCGGTGCTGCCATTGTCACCGATGACGATCTCGTACTTCAGTCCAGGATCCGCTTCGAGCGACTTGCGCACGGCGTCGATGCAAAGGGCGATGGTGCGGCTTTCGTTGAGGCAGGGGAAAACGAAGGTGAGGTCCATGAAGTGAGTGTTTGGAGTGGAACTATTGTGCGAGCAATTCTTTCGCCGCTTTTTCAATGGCTGGCAGCACGTTTGCCGGCAATTCAGCGAGCAGTGGCAGCACCGGACCGGTGTTTGCCACGCCTGAGAGCGTCACAGCATGGTGCAGCACCAGGATCGGGCTGTGAGCATTGCGCAGATCCTCGAGCGGTTGGAAGATCTGGCGGATGGATTCGGCCTTGGCGTAATCCTTGGCCTGAATGGCGTGAAGCATGTCGGTGCTGAGCTGTGGCTGCACACACACGCAGCCTGCTGTGAAGCCGGTGATGCCGAAGTCGCGCAGATGAATGATGGCCGGCTGCTCGCCGATGCCGCTGACGATGAGGTCGGTGTTCACCAGGGTGATCAGTTTGCTCAAGTAGGCATCCTGCGCGGGGTCAGCCTTCACCACGGCGTACTTGATCCACGAGATGAGCCCGTCATTGACCAGTTCGGCGGCGAGTTCCGGTGTGATGTAGGATTCGTCCTTGATGTAGAGCACCGCTTTCAATCCTGAGCGCTCGACGAAATGGCGAATGGCCGTGGCGACACCGGCAGGCTTTGATGGGAACAGCGTGGGCAGCAGCATCGCGGTGGGAAACTCATGATCTTTCAGGATGGCCGCCTGATCCATGGCCGTGCCATACATCGGTCCCACACTCGGCACCATCCACATGTCATCCGGTGACAGTTCACGGAGCATGGTCAGCAGCTCGGCATATTCGGACACGGCCATGTTGTAGAGGTTGGCATTGCCACCGTAAAGCAGGGTGCGAATGCCGCCGGCGTACATGTGCCGGATGAGTTTGCCGTTCTCTTCATGGCTCAGACTCAGGTCCGCTTTCCGGCACAGTGGCGGGACTGCGATGACGGAACGGCGGAGGTCGGCGGTGGTGGCTGGCGTGGTCTTCATGCGAGCGCGCAGTGAAGGGAGTACAGGCCCTTGGGCAAATGGAAATGACTGATA
>CANJVS010000404.1 GCA_947477755.1 Verrucomicrobiaceae bacterium
ACCTGCGGATCATGGCGATCACCTCACGCAGATGTTCTTCGGTAACTTCATTGCTGACGTGGGCGCTGCCGAGGGTGCTGAGCAGGACGAAGCGGATCTTGCCGTGTTCGAATTTCTTGTCCATGCGGGCGATGCGCAGAAGTTCATCGGTTTCAAAGCCGGCGGACAATTGCACGGGCAGATCAAAGCGGCGCAGGAGATCGACGATGCGGTCTGCCTCAGCGGCGGACAGCGTGGAGAGTTGGACGGAGAGCAGCGCGGCAGCGCGGAGGCCGAGCGAGATGGCCTCACCATGCAGAAGGGCGCCATAGCCGGCGGCAGCCTCGATGGCGTGACCAAGCGTGTGACCGAAGTTCAGCAGCGCACGAATGCCGAGTGTTTCAAACTCGTCCGCCTCCACGACGGCGGCTTTGATGGCGATGTTCCAGCGGATGAGGTCGGCCAGATCGCCGCCCCCCGCAGCCACTTGATCGATGGCTGGCAGCATGGCGGCATCGCGAATGCAGGCATGCTTGATGATTTCAGCGAAACCTTCATTCCATTCGCGCCGATGCAGGGATGCAAGCGTGTCCACATCAGCGATGACATGCGCTGGCTGATGGAAATTGCCGACCATGTTTTTTGCGTCCGGCAGGTTCACGCCGGTCTTGCCACCGACGCTGCTGTCCACCTGCGAGAGCACGGTGGTGGGCACCTGGATGTATGGGATGCCGCGCTGATAAATGCTGGCACAGAAGCCGCCGAGATCACCGATGACGCCACCGCCGAGCGCGACAGCAAAACTTTTCCGGTCGAGTCCTGCACGCGCCATCTCACTGCACACGTTTTGGGCGGAGAGCAGCGATTTACTGGCTTCACCCGCCGGCACGGTGATGAGCACGGGATTCCTGCCGGCGGCCTTCAGGCTTGCCAGCGCGGTCGCGGCGTAGAGTGGACCGACATTCGAGTCAGTGATCACCGCGCAATTGGACCGGTCGCCAAACCGTTCGTTAGCCGTCGCACCCAGGGTCTTGAGCAGGCCGCTGCCAACATCGACGCGATAGCTGCGCGGACCTAGATTGACGGGGACGGTGCAGGCGGGTTGAGTGAGGTCAGGCATGGAAAGAGATCAATGAGGTGGCTGGCGACTGATTCTGCCCCCTGCTGCGAATCGAGGCAAATCGTTTGCAGCCAGTGCTCGCGTTTGAACCAGGTGATTTGACGTTTGGCGTAACGGCGCGTGGCCTGCTGAATGGCGCTGATCGCCTCAGTCAGCGTCATCTCTCCCGCCAGATGCGCCCGCACTTCACGCAGGCCGATGGCTTTTTCCAGCTGCAGCGGAGCCTGGCAGGGCATGGCCGGAGAAGCTTCCATGGAACGGTCACGCGCGACGAGGAAGACGCGCACCTCCTCCAGCAAACCCTCTGCGATCATGTCATGCACCCGCTGGTCGATGCGTGCATACAGCGCCTCGCGGGCCCAGTGCAAGACGATCCCCTGTCCGGCCGGCTCTGTTTGGGCAAAGGTCTGGCGCAAGGCCGACTGGGACTGTCCGGTAAGCAGGCAGATCTCCAGGGCACGCTGAACGTAGCGCGGGTTCGCCAGGGGAACATTCTCCGCAGCCCGGGGATCAAGAGCCAGCAACCGGGCCACCATTTCATCCAGGGACAGGGCATTCAACTCAGCGCGCAACGCCGCATCCCCGCGCGGCAGGTCCGCCAAGCCATGGGACAGCGCTTTGATGTAGAGTCCCGAGCCTCCCACAACAATCGGCACGCGCCCGCGCGCTGCGATTTCAGCGATCACTGGCAGCGCCATCTCGCGATAACGCTGCGCGTCACAACCCTCCTCCGGGGACAGCACATCATAGAGATGATGCGGCACACGCGCCCGGTCTGCCCTTGCCGGTTTGGCCGTGAGCAGCGCCAGCCCCTGATAAAGCTGGAACGCGTCCGCATTCACAATCTCTCCGCCGACCCGCTCAGCCAGCGCAAGTGCGATGGATGATTTGCCCGAGGCGGTGGGACCGGTGATGAAGAAAGGGGAAGGATTGGACACGGAACACGGATGCTGGCTGCTGATCTCACAAAGGCAAATGTGCAAGCTCGACAGTTTAGCGGAAGAGCGCACGTTCTCATCACCATGAATCGCGCTCTTATTCTCCTCGCAACGCTCGCTTTGCTTCAGCCCGCACAGGCGCAGGTGCCTGCGCCACCGACAGTGCCGCCGGAATTGATGAAAAGTTTGTTCAACCCGAATGCCTCTGTGGAGGAACTGCTCGCCGCAACCAAGGAGGCCAGCAAGGCGGGTGTGCCCAGGCAGCAGATTATTGAGGCAAAGATCATCTGGGGTCTGCGCAAGCAGGACACGGCCTGGCTGGTGAAGATTCTGCCGGAGATGGAGGTGCTGGCCGCAAACTTTGACCCGACACAGTCCGCCGGCATCAAGTCGGCTGATGATATCCGCGGTTTCATCGAATACACGAAGGCTCTGGATGCACGGAGCAAGAAGGATGAAGCCGCTTTCAAAAAGCATGTGCTGGAGGCCATTTGGCTGAGTCCGGCGCAGGCACCGCTGTTTGCCCAAACCATCGAGAAAGGCCGTCGCGAGAGCAAAATGGAGACGATGAAGATTGACCTGCAACTGGCGCTCGTCAGCTCGACTGGGGAGGCCACGACCTTGGCCGATCAGATGGCGGGAAAGAAGGCGGTGCTGCTGGACTTCTGGGCCTCGTGGTGCGGGCCGTGCATGCAACTCATGCCGGAATTAAAAAAGAAGGCTGAACTGCTGGCAAAGCACGGGATCGTAGTGGCCGGAATGAACAAGGATGACCAGAACGCCGAAACGGTGGCGGAGAAGGTGCGCGATGAGCAGGACATCACTTTCCCCTGGCTGATCGAGCCAGCAGACCGCCCGTTCACGAAGATGCTGGAGATCGAAAGCATCCCGCGAATGGTTCTGATCGGACCTGATGGCAAAGTGCTCTACAATGGTCATCCCCAGGATCCTGACCTCTGGAAGGCACTCCAAAAAATAGACCCGGCGATCAAAGCTCCCGGGGCTTGAACTTCAGCATGATTGGGCCGGCCAAAAGGGATCCGCTAAGGACTGCCTAATCTGCTTTGCACATGCCGCAGCAGGCCTGCGCAGCCATCCTCAAGCAGGTCGAGCACGTTTTCAAAACCCTGGGTGCCACCATAATACGGATCAGGCACTTCCTTCTCCAGGTGCACGGTGCAGAACTCGCAAAGAAAGCGCACTTTGGCGTCATGCTTGCGCCCGCGATCAAAGCCCCGCAGGTCGCGGCGATTTTGCTCGTCCATGATCAGAATGAGATCGAACTCTTCGAGATCAGATTCTTTGACCTGACGCGCCATGCTGGTGAGATCATAACCGCGAAGCGAAGCCGCGGTTCTCATACGGTGATCCGCACGCGCTCCCGTGTGCCAGCCTCCAGTGCCGGCGGAATCAATGTGGATTCGCGATTCGAGATCCGCCTTGGCCACAAGATGACGCATCACGCCTTCTGCTGCGGGTGAGCGGCAGATGTTGCCCATGCAGACGAAGAGAAGTTTAAAAGAGTCGGTCATGGAGAGGATCAGCCAAACAACACCCGCGCCAGCTGCCAACCGCATGCTGCAGCGGCAATACCGGCAAGAATGCTGCCTGCGGCATTGAGTAAAGCGATGCCGGGATGGTTGTTAAGCAGGAGTTGCCAGGAGTCGTTTGCCAGAGTGGAAAAGGTCGTGTAGCCACCGAGCACTCC
>CANJVS010000405.1 GCA_947477755.1 Verrucomicrobiaceae bacterium
CGGCTGACGCATGATTCCGCCACCGCCAGAGTCATGCCGCCGGCAAAACCAATGGCGTTTCATCCTGGGCCTGCTGCCGGGCGCTGCCTGCGTGTTGCTGCTGGTCAGCGGGCATTGGCAGGCCGCGGCGGCGCTGTTCGGGCTGGTTTTCCTGCTCATCACCGCGGGCACGATCGCCCCCCGCTGCGCCTTGTTTGGCCCGCTTCTCTCTTCGCTGCCCGGGGATAATCAAAACGTTTGCCTAACCATTGATGATGGTCCCGATCCGGAAACCACGCCGCGACTTCTCGACCTCCTCGACCAGCATCAGGTGAAGGCCCTGTTCTTTCTCGTCGGCAAGCGCGCGCTGCGTCATCCCGATCTGGTTCGCGAGATCGCACGCCGCGGCCACACGATTGGCAATCATTCGCAGACCCATCCCGCCGCCATCTTTTGGGCTCTGCCTCCACAGCGCATGTGGCAGGAAATCGCGGGCTGCCAGCAAACGCTTGCCGCCATTCTCGGCAGCGCGCCCGTCTGGTTCCGGCCTCCGGTGGGCCATCACAACCTCTTCATCACGCCGCCGCTTCGCGCTCTGGGCCTGACCATGCTGATCTGGAACAGCCGCGGTTTCGATGCCGTTGAGCGCGACGTTTCCCTTATTCTGCGCCGCATTGAAAAATCGCTCCGCCCCGGAGCCGTCATTCTGTTGCATGATCTCACGCCTGCCTGTGCCGAGGTGCTCAGCGGAACGCTCGATCTGATCCGCCAGCGCGGCTACACCACAGGTCTCCCCAAGCCTCCCGTGATTCGTGATCAGGCATGACGATGAGCTGCCTTTTTCGTGGCACACACTCACATCGCCGCTACTATCCCCGTCCCTCCCGCACGCATGGTCCGACTCATCACTCAACAAGGTCAGCTCATCGACTGGAACGACGAGAAGATTCGTCCGTTCCCGGACAATCTTGTCTACCTCGACCTGCTGAATCCTTCACGAGCTGAAGAACTGGAGGCTGAGAGCTGGCTCGAATACTCCCTGCCGACACGTGAAGAGATGCAGGAGATCGAAGAGTCCAGCCGGCTCTATCTTGAAAAGGGCGCGCTCTACATGACCGCCTGGATTCCCGTCGGCCTCGACACGCCTGATCCGGACACCACCGCCATCTCCTTCGTGCTGGCCCCTGATTGCCTCACCACCGTGCGCTATGCCGACCCCATGGCCTTTCGCGCGCTCGTCGATCAGGTGAAAAAGCACTGCCCGTGTCCGATGTCGAGCGATGCGGTTTTTCTCACGCTCTGCGAGCTCATCGTGGCCCGCATTGCTGATGCCTTGCAGACGGTCGAGTCGGATTTGAAAAAGATTGGCCGTGAAATTTTCCGGCTCGATCCCCACCGCACCAGTGCGGCCGTGGAAAAGGATCTCGCGGATGTCGTCAAGACTCTCGGCCGCCGCAGTGCCCTCGTGGCCAACCTGCGTGAAAGCCTGGTGAGCGTGAACCGCATGCTGCAGTTCTTCCTGAACAACGCCGCCACCTGGATGCGCGGAGATCTGGCGGCCCAGTTCCGCAGCGTCATGCGCGACGTCAAATCGCTCGATGACTACACGAATCAGCAGACGCAGGAGATGACCTTCCTGCTCGAGTCCACACTGGGCCTCATCAACATCCAGCAGAACCAGATCATCAAGATCTTCACCATCGCCAGCGTGCTCTTCATGCCGCCCACACTCATCGCCAGCATCTACGGCATGAACTTCGAGCATATGCCCGAGCTGAAGCAGCCATGGGCCTACCCCGTCGTGATTTGCGTGCTCGTGATGTCAGCTCTCGCACCGATCTGGTGGTTCAAACGGAAGAAGCTGCTGTAGCTCAACACCGCGCGAAAAGAACCTCAACGGCGGCTCACAAGCCCGTCGGATGATCCACAAAACTCCAGGGCAATCCGAACTGCTCCTGGACATGCCCGGCCAGCGCTTTCACGCCAAAGGTCTCGGTGGCGTAGTGGCCGCCGTAGAGGACATTGATCCCGAGTTCTTCAGCCAGCGTGTAGCTCCAGTGCGGCCCCTCTCCAGTGATGAAGGTATCCACGCCCGCCTTTGCTGCGGCGGCGATTTCGGAGCCGGAGCCACCGGAGGAAATGCCAATCCTGCGCGTGGTCCCGGGACCGCCAGCGCAGACATGGACGCGACCGCCATCAAGAGCCGTGGTGAATCGGGCGAGCACGTCATCGAGACTCAGCGCGGCATCGCAGGTGACACCGACCGACAGGCCTTTGTAATCCAAAAAACCACCGCTCGGCGTGAGCTGCATAGCGCGGGCGATGCAGGCGTTGTTGCCAAGCATGGGATGCACATCCAGTGGCAGATGGGCGCTGTAGATGGCAAGGTTGTTTTCCAAGGCGAGGCTCATGCGCTCAAAGTTCGCACCAGTCCACGGCTGGAGTCCGCTCCAGAACATGCCGTGATGCACGATGAGCAAGTCAGCT
Source organism: Verrucomicrobiaceae bacterium (assembly GCA_947477755.1). GTDB lineage: Bacteria > Verrucomicrobiota > Verrucomicrobiia > Verrucomicrobiales > Verrucomicrobiaceae > Prosthecobacter. Next base: position 2,467 of record CANJVS010000405.1, read on the forward strand.
CCCGCAGCGATGGCCTTTTTGACGACGGGCAGCGTGGCATCCACCGCCGCGACGACGCGGGTCACGTTGCCGGATCGGTTGTCGAGCTGCAGGCCGTTGACGGCGTTTGAGTAGTCCGGCAGCTCCGCGATGCGCAGCGTGCTGTTGAGATGGTCGATGACAGCCTTGAGAATCATGGTGGTTCAGGCTGCTTCAAGCCCGTGCCTCAGTCGTTGAAGAAGTGACGACCCGTCGCGCCGGCTTCAGTCTTGTTGTCCACTTCCCAGTACACATCTTCAAAGATGGACTCAGGCTCAGGATACGGGCTGGCTTTGGCAAACTCGGCGGAGGCTTCAGCTTCAGCCTGGGCGTCGCGGTCGATCTGCTTGAGCTGGTCCTCAGTGGCCACGCCTGCGGCGATCAGATTGCGCTTCAAGACTTGGATGGGGTCGTGCTCCTTCTGATACAACTCCACCTCTTCCTTGGTGCGATATTTCAGCTTGTTGGCATCAGCGACGGAGTGTCCTTCCCAGCGATAGGTCGCGATTTCGAGGAGCGTGGGCTTGCTCTCGTTGTGGGCGCGGTCGATGGCTTTCTGCACACGGGCGCGGACTTCAAAGACATCCTCGCCAATGAACTGATCCCAAGCCATGCCATAACCTTCCGCGCGCTTGGCGAGGCATCCGTCGAAAGCAGAGGAGCGCTCCTGGCTCGTGCCCATCGAGTAGCCGTTGTTTTCGATCACATAGATCACAGGCAGATTCCACAGGGCGGCGAGATTGAGCGATTCATGGAATGCGCCCTGATTCACGGCGCCATCACCGAGGAAGCACATCGCGGCACCTTTGAGTCCACGATACTTGAGGCCGTAGGCAAGCCCAAGACCAAGCGGGGTCTGACCGGCGACGATGCCGTGACCACCCCAATAATTTTTGTCCGGCGCAAAGTAGTGCATTGAGCCGCCCTTGCCCTTTGAGCAGCCTGTGGCCTTGCCAAACAGTTCCGCCATGCACTCATTCATCGTCATGCCGACTCCGAGGGCGTGCGCGTGGTCACGATAAGCGGTGATGACGTGATCATTTTCACCCATGAGGGAGACGCAGCCCACAGCCACGGATTCCTGACCGATGTAAAGATGCAGGAAGCCACCCATGCGCCCGGCCTGATAATGCTGGAGCGAGACCTGCTCGAACCGGCGAATGCGGACCATTTTGCGATACAGCTCGATCTTATCGTTAGCGGTAAGCTTTTTATTGATGGGGTGCTGGGCGGCGGGGAGGGCTTTCGCGGTGGCCATA
>CANJVS010000406.1 GCA_947477755.1 Verrucomicrobiaceae bacterium
CGCGCCTATTCCATCCTTCCAACCCCCAAACCCGACATGAAAATCCAATTACCGACTCTAGCTGCCCTCGTTCTTTCGTTTGCCGGCCTGACCGGAATCAACCAAGCCCAGGAGACCAAGCCCGTGAGTGACGCCAAACCCGTAAAAGTGACCATCGAAACCAGCAAAGGCAGCATCGAACTCGAACTCGACGCCGCCAAAGCCCCCATCACTGTCGCCAATTTCGTCAGCTACGTGAAGAAGGGCCATTACGACGGTCTCATCTTCCATCGCGTGATTCCGGGCTTCATGATTCAGGGTGGTGGATTCACCGCCGACATGAACCAGAAGTCCGTGGATGCTCCGATCAAGATCGAGTCCAAGAACGGCCTCAAAAACGCCCGGGGCACCATCGCGATGGCCCGCACCAGCGATCCAAACAGCGCCACCAGCCAGTTCTTCATCAATCACAAAGATAACGCCAATCTCGACTATCCGAGCTTCGACGGTTTTGGTTACACCGTTTTCGGCAAGACCACCAAAGGTCTGGATGTCGTCGATGCCATCGCCGCCGTGCCCACCACGCGGAAAGGCCCGCATGGTGATGTCCCTGTGGATGCGGTCACCATCAAGAGCGTGAAAATCAGCGAATAACCGCCACGTCGTTTTTGAAAAGCCGCGCTCAGGAAACTGGGCGCGGCTTTTTTGTTGCTGCGGGATCACGGTCTGGGTTTGGGGCTTCTGAATTCACTGGCGCGAGGGGCGGGAACTGCTCAAGATCGCACCACCATGAAATTGCCCGCTTTACTTGCCCTCCATCTGTTTGCCTTGCTTCACGTGATCCACGCGGATCAGATCCTCCTTGTCGCGGGAGGAACCAAGGATGCGGTGGACGTTCCGGCCACCGAGGCGCTGCTGCGCGAGCCGTTCGGCACCGAGTTCGATTCGGGCGGGCATATGTGGATCATTGAGATGGTTTCCGGAAACCGGCTCATGCAGGTGGATGGTGGTGGCCAGATCACCCATTTCGCGGGGCAGCTCAAACCCGGGTTCAGTGGTGATGGCGGCCCAGCCATTCGTGCGCAGTTCAATGGGCCGCACAACTTTGCCATACTTCCCGGTGGTAACATTCTGGTCGCGGATACGTGGAACGGGAGCATCCGTGAAGTGGATGTGAAGGCGCGCACCATGAAGACTCGCGAAGGCTGGCAGGCACCTTCTGAAAAAGCTCGTGGTAACGGGCCCTACTGCATCACGTTGAACTTTGAAGGCACGAAGCTTTACATCGCTGACCTGCGTCAGGTGCATGAACTCGATCTGGCAACCAACCGGTCGAAGGTGGTGGCGGGTAATGGCAAGAAGGGGGTGCCAAAAGATGGTGATATGGCCGCCGAAGCGCCGCTCGTGGATCCACGCGCTGTGGCACCGGACCGGCAGGGAAATGTGTATGTCCTTGAGCGTGGCGGCAATGCTCTCCGCGTGGTGGACAAGACCGGCCACATCCGAACCGTGGTGAATGCCAGTGGTAAACAAGGCGGCACAGGTGACGGCGGCCCTGCGTTGGATGCCACGATGAGCGGTCCAAAACATCTGTGTGTGGACAAGGATGACAGCGTTCTTATTGCCGATGCGGAGAGTCATCTGGTGAGGCGTTTTGTGCCGAAGACGGGTAAGATCGAGCGTGTCGCAGGCACGGGAAAACAGGGCAGGGAAGGCGTGGGCGGTGATCCGCTGAAGTGCCAGCTTGCGCGGCCTCACGGTGTCACCGTGCATCCTGAATCAGGTGATCTTTACATCACCGACAGCTACAACAACCGCATCCTTAAAATTCAGCGGTAGTGATGTCCTCCCGGCTGAGCCAGCTCCGCGCATCATCAACCGCAGCGCACGTGCTGCCCCTGATGCTGTTCACGCTGTTCACGGCAGTGCCGGGCTGGTTTAAGATCGAGAACCCCGAACTGCTCTGGTACCAGCAGGCACCCGAGCATTGGGTGTACCCATTGCAGACCATGCTCTGTGGTAGCTTGCTGCTTTGGTTCCGTAGGCACTATCAAATGGCTCCATGGCGCGGGCTCGGGTTGGCGTGCTTGTTTGCCCTCACCGGCATCGTACTATGGATCACCCCGGCATGGCTTTATGCAAAGCTTGCCACTGGTGTTGAAGCCCCGGAGTGGTGGGCCTGGCTGGGGCTGGTGGAGCGGCGTGACGGATTTGATCCCACCCTCCTTTCCAAGTGGCCCGCTTGGGAGTCGGCGGCGATTGGAATGCGCTTTATGCGCATGGTGGTCATAGTGCCGTTGGTGGAGGAGCTGATGTGGCGCGGTTTTCTCATGCGCTATGTGAATGCCGGCGATTCGGGCTGGCGATCGGTGCCGTTTGGCACGCATAGCTGGAAGGGCTTTTGGATTGTCACCGTGATGGTGACGCTGATTCACAATCCAGAGGACTACCTGACCGCCTTCATCTGGGGTTCACTGGTGTATGCGCTCGCGGTGCGGACGCGCAGCCTCGGTGCCTGCGTGATCATGCATGGCCTTGGTAATTGGCTGTTAGGCCTGTATGCACTGCGAACACAGCAGTGGGGCTTTTGGTGAAACGAGGGCAAATCGCTCTTGCACGGAGTCTGATGGACTTCATAATCGCTCCCCCTCTCAAATGGCTTCATCCGTTAAAATTGCAGTCCTGGGTGCCAGTGGATACTCTGGCATCGAACTCTTGCGGCTCCTGCTGCGGCATCCACGTGCTGAGTTGGTGGCGGTGACGTCACGCACTCTTGCTGGTAAAGCCTTGTCCGCCGAGTTTCCTCGTTTCCGTGGTGTGGGTGTAGCGGACTCTCTGACCTTTACCAATCCGGACGTGGCGGCTCTCAAGGCCACGGGAGCTGAGATCGCTTTCCTGGCCCTGCCTCATGGCGTGTCGGTGGAGTATGCGAAGCCGCTCCTTGAAGCCGGACTGAAGGTTATCGACTTGAGCGCTGACTTCAGGCTGCGCAGTGCCGCGCTGTACAAAGAATTTTACGCGCACGAACATCCGGCTCCTGAATTGTTGGATGAAGCCGTGTATGCCCTGCCTGAGGTGCGTGCCGAAGAGATTAAAAAAGCGCGTCTCATCGCCTGCCCGGGCTGTTATCCGACGAGCATTCTTTTGCCCCTGATCCCCCTGCTGAAGGCTGGACTGCTTGCGGCTGACCCGCTCGCCGTTTCCAGCATGAGTGGTGCCAGTGGAGCTGGGAGGAAGGAAAGCGTGCCGCTGCTCTTCTGCGAAGTACAGAATAGTGTGCGCAGCTACAGCGTGCCAGTGCACCGCCATCTCAGCGAGGTTGGTCAGGAATTGGAGATCGCTGCCGGATGTCCTGTGAAGCTGACTTTTGTGCCGCATCTGATGCCTACTCATTCAGGCATTTGCACAACCATCTTCGCCACGCCAAAGCCTGGTATCACCGCCGAACAAATCGGAGCGGCGCTTCACTCGGCGTATGATGAGCAACCCTTTGTCCGGCTTCTGGGCCTCAATCAATCGCCCGATACCAAGAATGTGGTCGGCACCAATTTTGTCGACATCGGCTGGGCTTACGACGCCCGCGCCGGTCGGTTGATCCTGATGAGTGCGGAAGATAATATTGGAAAAGGCGCCTCCGGTCAGGCCGTTCAAAACATGAACCTTGTCTGCGGTTTCGAGCCCACCGCAGGCCTTATGAATATCTGATGAAATCCGCCGAATTCGATCCATGCCCTTCCATTAAGGTGCCTTTCAAAGTCATCGA
>CANJVS010000407.1 GCA_947477755.1 Verrucomicrobiaceae bacterium
CGTGACCGCCAAGTGCTACGGCGGTGACATTTCGCGCAAGCGCAAGCTGCTCGAAAAACAGAAGGAAGGGAAGAAGCGCATGAAAGCCATCGGCCGCGTGAACATCCCGCAAGAGGCGTTCATCGAAGTGTTGAAGAACGGCTGAGGCTTGCTGCCGATTACCGACTGTCCCATTCTCATGGGGTGAGTGATCCACCGTCTTGAGGATGTAAGTGGTTGACGATTTACTTACCGAGCTAGAGGTAAAGATTTGTGTTCAGGCTGTTTGGGTGATTCAGAAGCCTTTCCGCGTTTCCGCGCTTCACAATCCTTCAAAGTTTTTTCCAAAGACTGATCCCATGTGGCCCCATGAATGATGATTCCTTGTGGGTGGTATGGCCGGTTGTCTGATGTCACTAAACGATAGAAGGCTTGGTCAATTGAATCAGGAAGCAACGGCAAGTCGGTGACCTTAAGGTTCAGTGGACTGTGATTACTCCTGGTGATTTGGAAATCCGTTAAAGAAGTCAGCTTGCCCCCGGCGGAATCGGGTGGCGGCCCACCAAGCGGGCTGAAGGAGAGAAGTTTCCATTCACCCGCCGCGCGCTGGAACAAGTGATATTCCAGAGTGCCAAGTGACGAACCAGTGATCATGGCGAATTTATTACCTTTACGAAATACCTGCTCGGGCTTTTCTGCTCCCATCAACCCTGTCGGTTTTTCGAAAACCGTCTCGGTAACGCCACTGAGGGTTCTCCAGACTAGAGTCTGCGGGCCTGGCTGACCTGGCTTTTGAAAGGTGTACTCCAGCCAGCCTTCAGCATCCTCATACACTTTGAGAGGCACGTTTTCCGCGCTAACTGCCGGAGTCCAAACCAATCCGCAGATGCCAAAAATGCAGCTCACCACGAATTGTGAAAACGCTCGTTTCATCTGGTTTGTAATTTTCCAACATATGCAATTGTCTGCACTGGTTCTCATGCAGGCAAATTTCATCTCGAAGACAAAGCGCCCCATGCAAGCTGTCCGCAATCGTTGTTTTGAACAACTCATCGGAAAAAGTGGCGGGCAGCCCAATGCCGCGAGCCACTCGCTCTTGCTGCGCTTCGATCACTTCACCGACTCGATGAAGCTCAGCAGGTCGGCCATATCCTTCACGCTCATGCCTGTTTCCAGACCTTCAGGCATCAGGCTCTGGCCGGATGAACTGCTGCCCTGAATGTTGGAGCGCTGCACCGTCGCTTGAGCGCCGCCCATCATTTTGAGGGTCATGCTGTTGGCGTCATCTTTGGCGATGATGCCCGTGAGTGTCTGGCCGTCCCGCGTGTTCACCGTGTAGGCGATGTATTGGGAGGCCACTTCCTTGTGCGGTTCCAGGATCGCGGTCAGAATGCCATCGCGTCCCTTCGTCTTCACCGTCACCAGATTGGGGCCCACCTCGATCCCCTGTGCATTGGCCACATGGCAGGCGATGCAGCGGGTGAGAAACACCTGGGTGCCGGCTTTGGCATCGCCCTTCAGGGTCAGTGCGTCCTTGAATTTTTTCACCACTTCCTCACGTGATGGCGGGATCATGGAAGCCAGCACTGTTTTGGCCAGTTCGGCCACCTTCGCCGTTTTGTGCTTCACCAGGGCCTGAATTTGAGAGGCGGCCAGATCCTTGGGGGTCGGGCCGTTTTGGCTCGAGATGGCCTCCAGCAATTCCAGTGCTCCGTCATCGCGCGCCAGCAGGGTGCCGAGCACTGCGTCACGGGCTTTGGGTTTCAGGCCTTTCCACGCCGGCAGAAGTGTTGCCGCCGTCTTGCCGCCCAATTCGCTGAGCGACTTCACGGCTGCGGTCTGCACCTTCTCGCTTTGATCCGCTTTCAAGCAGGCCTGCATGGCTGCCTGCGCCTGATCCCTGGTGGCCAGTGACAGCAGTTCGAGGGCTTCAATCCTGGCTGATTCCGGTGCCTTGGCATCCAGGGCGGTCGCCGCTGCTTTTGTGAACACTGCGGCAAGTTTTCCTTCCGTGTCCACCTTGATGATCGAGGTGCCCGCACGGCGAAGGCCGGTGGCAAAGGCTTTCAATCCATCCTTGCGCAGGGAGGCTGGTGTATCGTCCGCAGACAGCACCCGGATGGCATAGGCCGTGGCGGCCGGATCACGCTGCTGGCCGATCACGCCTAACAAAGATTGGGAAAAACCGCCCTTCAGCTCGCGGTTGCCGGAGCTCACGGCGTCTTCCAGAAGTTTCATCGCATTCTTCTCTGACCCATTCAAAATCGCCGCCATGATCCATGGGTTGGAAGCGCTCGTTTGCGCCAGCTTGAACTGTTGCGCGACCGCTCCGGAGCTTTTGGAAAGAAGCATGGCATATGCCATCCGCACGCGCGGCGCAGGATCGTCAGACAGGGCCTGCAGGGCCTTTTGTATTTCAGGAGCATCCGGCTGGGGTGTCAGGACAATGGCACGCTCGCGGACAAAGGCATCCGCATCACCCAAAGCCTTCGCGAGCGTCGTGTCATCCAGCGCTTTCAGGCCGGCGAGCGCATTGAGCGCATGAATTTTAGCCAGTGGTGCGCCCTTCTCATTGATGAGCGCCTTGAGCGGTGCAACGGCCGACTTGTCCTGCCGCTCATAGAGCAACCGCGCTGCGGCATCCCGCTGCCAGCCATTCGTGTGTCCGAGTGTCTTCACCAATTCGGCCGTGCTTGCTTTTGCAATGTTGCCTCTTCGCTCTTCGCCCTTCTGCCGCTGCCAGCCTTCCGGCACGATGCGGTAGATTCTGCCGCGGTCATTGCCGTTGTTGAGGTCGAGGTGTTTCTTGATCTCATCCGGCACACTCCAGGGGTGCTCGATGACTTCGCGGTACATGTCGCAGACATGGAGGCAGCCGTCGGGAGCATTGGCAAAGTTCACCACGCGCACCCAGGTGTCCTTGCTTGCGGCAAACTCAAAACCGTGTTCATCCGCCGGGCGTTCGCCGATGAGATCGATGCCGTTTTCAGCATAACGAATGATTTTGCGATGAACGAGCTGGCCGCCGGCATCACCGGTGAAGCTGTTGTTCACAAACTCAGGGCCATAGGCGTCGCCGCGATAAATGGTGGTGCCGGTGGCGCCGGTGAAGTAGCCGCTCACGCGACCGCCGCCTTCAACCGCGCCCTTGACCACGCCGGAGATGCGCCAGCGGGTGCGGATGATGCGCCAGGGTTCGTCGGGGCTGATGCGGAACACTTCCGCCGCGCCACCGTCTGCAGCGATGCTTTTACGCGACGACGGCATGTCGAAGTAGGGGTTGCGTGCGGCATTGCGGTCATCATAGACCCAGTATTGCAGGTGGTCCGAGTTTGAGCAGCCAAACTTCCGCCCGTAGTTGTCGAAGCTCATGCCATACTGAGCGCCGCCGAGTTCCAGACCAAACTCATGCGTCAACGGGTCAAACCAGAAGTCCCTGCCTCCGAGTTCCTGCTCGGGCAGTTCCGGGCGCTTGAGGCACTTGATCAGGCCGCGATTGCCACCACCGGCGAGCACGTGCACGCGATTGTCCTGTCCCCATTGAAAGCTGTTCATGAGGCCTTGCACGTTGAGGAGCTTCAAGCCGGTGCCAAAGCCCGTGTAAACCTTCTCACGCACCTCCGCCTTGCCATCGTCATCCTTGTCTTCAAAGCGCCAGATGTCCGGCGTGGCGCCGACATAGAGGCCGCCATTCGCCCAGATCAAACCGGTGGGCCAGGCCAGATCGTCGGCAAAGACCCGGCTGGTTTCAAAGAAGCCGTC
>CANJVS010000408.1 GCA_947477755.1 Verrucomicrobiaceae bacterium
CGACCAGCTGAAAGCCACCCACACGCTGGCTTTGCAGGCCAAGCAGGAGGAACTCCAACGCTCCCTCTCCGCTCAGAACGAGCAGCAGCAGAGAGCCATCCAGGCTCTCAATGAAGAGCACGATCAAAAGCTCAACGAACTGCGCCAGGACCAGCGCAAGCAGATCGCCAACGCCTACAAGGAGTTTGAAAACATCTTCGCCGGCAACAAGCAGACGCTTCAATACATCGACATGCTGGAGCAGAAGACCAAGAGCGGGCAGCAGATCTCGAAGATCGAGGCGGAGAAACTCGTCGTCATCACCAGCGGCATCAGCTTCCTCCAGAAGCAGTATCAAAAGCCGCTGCAGGAGTTCAGCGCGCTTCAGGATTATTTCGATGAAGTGGCGAAGCACCCGAATGAAAAACCCACGTCCAAATTCGGCTTCTTCAAGCGCATCTTCAGCAAGAACTTCCGCGAGGCTGAAAAGGAATTCTACCGCGAGGAAGGTGCCCGCCGCGCCTTTGATGAAGCGCAGGTCAAGTTCAACGGCGTCTATGCCAGCGCCCAGCGCTCCATGAAAAGCGTGAATCTCGACACCGACGCGCTGCTCAAAAAACTCGACGATCTCATCCAGGACAAAAAGTCCGACAACGCCGAAGATCTCAGCAGCTATTTCAACAAAGCCCGTCAGGCTCTGCGCACGCACCAGGAAGTGCTCGACTTCGAACCCGAAGCCGTGCCTCAGGTCCCCAAAATCCAACCTTGAGTTGGCCTCAGGCGGGAGCATTGACCCCCGGCCACATTTGACCGCTTAGATCGGCACGCGAGCAGACGTTTCGAGTGTATTCCCGCATGTCCCCCCTTTTTCTTGTCCTTCTTGCTCCCGCCGCTTTCGCTGCTGAAACGTCACTCGACTTTCAGCGGGATGTCCGGCCCATCCTGTCCAATCACTGCTATCAATGTCACGGCCCCGATGAGCACGGGCGCAAGGCCGGTCTGCGGCTCGACATTCGCGAGGAAGCGCTGAAACCCGCCAAGTCCGGCGACCTGGCCATCGTGCCAGGAAAGCCCGCCGACAGCCATCTCGTGGCACGCATCCTCACCCGTGATGAGGACGAGATCATGCCGCCGCCGCAGGCAAAAAAACCGATCACCGACGCCCAGCGGGAAATCCTCAAACGCTGGATCAGCGAAGGCGCACCCTACGCGCCGCATTGGGCTTACAAGATGCCGGTCAAAGCAGCGGTGCCACAGGTTTCAAAGCTGAAAGTGGCCAACGCTGAATGGAATGAATCCAACAATCCGATCGATGGATTCATCGCGCAAAAGCTCGTGTCAGGGGGGCTCAAACCCTCTGCCAAAGCCGCGCCTGAAGCACTCATCCGCCGGCTTTATCTCGACCTCACCGGATTGCCACCCGCACCGGAAGACGTGAAGGCAATCACGCCTCAGTCCTATGAGGCGCTCGTGGACAAACTCCTCGACAGTCCCCAATACGGCGAGCGCTGGGCCAGGCGCTGGCTGGATCTGGCGCGCTACGCCGACACCAATGGTTATGAAAAAGACCGCGAGCGCAGCATCTGGCCCTACCGCGACTGGGTGATCCGCGCGCTCAATGCCGACATGCCCTTCAACCAGTTCACCATCGAGCAAATTGCCGGAGACATGCTGCTGGAGAAAAGGATGAAGGATGAGGGCGGGAGAAGAAAGGACGACCCCGGTTTCTTCGGCTCAGACCCTCAGCTTTCACACTTCATCCCCCAGACATCCATTGATCTGCAGACCGCCACCGGCTTTCATCGCAACACGATGCTCAATGAGGAAGGCGGCATTGATCCACTGGAGTTCCGCTTTCATGCCATGACGGATCGTGTCGCCACCACCAGCGCCACCTGGCTCGGGCTGACCATGCAGTGCACGCAGTGCCACACGCACAAGTACGACTCGATCACGCACACCGAATACTACGGCGTCATGGCCTTTCTGAACAATGCCGACGAGCCTGAACTGGACCTGCCGGACGAAAAGGCCGCCATCAAGGCGCGCCAGAATCTGCAAAAGTCGGCGGCAATGCTCAAGGAACTGCCCGGCAAATGGCCCAACCAAAAAGCTGGCAAAACCATCGATACCGCCTTCAGCGACTGGCTCAAGGCCGGGCGGCAGAGCGCCGTGTCATGGAATACCCTGAAACCTCTGAAGGCCGTCACCAACATGCCGCTGCTGACCATCCAGCCGGATGGAGCCATGCTCGGCTCAGGCGACATCACGAAGGCCGACACCTACCAGATCACACTGGCCCCGGCTGCGGCGGCTGTGCGCGCCATCCGGCTGGAAGTCCTGCCTCATGAAAGCCTGCCTGCCCACGGTCCCGGCATGTGCTATTACGAGGGGCCAAGAGGCGACTTCTTCATGGGCGAGTTCAAAGTCAGCGTGAATGGCAAGCCTGTCAAAATCAGCTCGGCCACCGAGAGCTACAGCAAGAACAATTTTGGCGTGAATCCCACGAGCGCCATGCTCGCCACTGATGGCGATCCTCAGACCGGTTGGAGCTGCGCCGGACATTTTGGCAAGCGCGACGAAGCCGTGTTTGTTCTCGCTGAAGCCATCCCTGCCAATGCCAGCATCAGCATCGAGATGATGTTTGGCCGTCATTATGCCTGCCCGCTCGGACACTTCCGTCTGTCTGCCACCGGCGCGCCAAAGGCGGTGGCTCATGACATGGATTCAGACATCGCCGCCCTGCTTCAGAAACCGGACAGTGCGCTCAGCGCCGCTGAAAAACAGGTGCTCTTTGAGTCCTTCATGTTGAGCGCTCCCGAGCTGGCAGCACAGGCCAAAATCATTCGCAATCTGCGCAATCCCCCTGCCCTGTCTCACACCCTGGTCATGCGCGAGCGGCCGGCCGACAATCCGCGCCCGACTCACCGGCATCATCGCGGTGAATTCACGCAACCCAAGGAGCTGGTTTCTCCCGCGACACTTTCCGTGCTGCATCCGTTTCCAAAGGACGCGCCCAAAAACCGTCTCGGCTTCGCACTCTGGCTCGCATCGCCACAAAATCCGCTGACACCGCGCGTCGTGGTGAATCGTGCCTGGGCCGCGTTCTTTGGCAGCGGCATCGTGAAGACGGTGGATGACTTCGGCTATCAGGGTTCCCTGCCCTCGCATCCTGAACTGCTCGATTGGCTGGCTGCGGACTTCGTCGAAAAAGGCTGGTCAATGAAGAAGCTGCACCGGCTCATCGTCACCAGCGCAACCTATCAACAGAGTGCGGACCATGGATCAAGCGACGCACAATCCATCGACCCGCAAAACATCCTGCTCTCCCACTCTCCACGGGTCAGACTGGAGGCCGAAATCATCCGCGATTCCATGCTCAAGGCGGCGGGCATTTTGAATCCTCAAATCGGCGGCCCAAGCGTTTATCCGCCGCAGCCTGAAAGCGTCACCGAGGCGGCCTACGGCAGGTTTCAATGGAAGCCCAGCACTGGTGCCGACCGCTACCGCCGCAGCCTCTACACTTTCAGCAAACGCACCGCCCCCTTTGCCCTGTTCACCACCTTTGACGGCCCCACCGGCGAAGCCTGCCTGGTGAAGCGCGAGACCTCCAACTCCGCGCTCCAGGCCCTGACCACGATGAATGACATCATCGTCACCGAGGCGGCCCAGGCGCTGGGAAAACTCATCGCCAACCATCCGGGAAGCGATGCCGAAAAGCTCCGGCTCCTCTACCTGCGAGTCCTGGCCCGCCAGCCC
>CANJVS010000409.1 GCA_947477755.1 Verrucomicrobiaceae bacterium
CACGCATAAAAAATCAGGTTCGGAACGGATGCGCTCGTTCACCAGCTTGTTCAGATCGTGGATGGATGAGACGCCGTGAATGCGTGCCCGGTAGAATTCAAACAGATGCTCTTCAATGGCATACACACGGCTGCTGCGCACACGCGTCAGAGCCGCCTCCAGACGGTCGCGCAGCTTTTGGTTGTAGGCGAAAAAGCGGTGCGGGATCAGCGTCGTGCCATCCAGCAAAGCTCCGCGAATGAACAATTGAGTGGCACCCGCGGCATCGATCTTGCCGAAATCAATCGGCTGACGTTTCACTTCAAGCCCGTGCAGCAGCAGGCGCTCGGTCACCAGCACGCGACCTGTTTTGGCGCTCCAATGCGGCTCGCTGTAGCGCCGCTCCAGCAGGTGCGCGCCGATCTCAGCCGCCCACTGCGGATCAATGCGGGCCACGGTGCGCGCGAAGAGCTGGGAGGTCTGCACGATCTCGCCGGCCACGATCCACAATGGCTGTTTGGTCTTTTCCTGGCCGGGCTTGGCATTCTTTTCACGGCGCTCATAGAGATTTGAGCCCGGGAAGATCATCACCTCGCGGTTGCCGGAGGATTTGTACTGATTCCTCTCCTGGCGTGTGGCGATGTGGCTTAGATGCCCGGCAAGAATGCAGCGATGCAGCGCGGCTTCAGGCTCGGCAGGCGCGGCGGGCCGCCTGGAGTCGCGAAAAATGTCGCGTAACTGCATCCACACATCCCGCCATTCCGTCATGCGGGTGAAAGACATGAAGTTAGACCGGCAAAACTTGCGCAGGGCGTTTTTGCCGCCGCGTTCCTGGTCCGGCACCGCCTTCCAGATTTTCAGCAGCGTCATGAAGTCGGAGTCGGGTGAGGCGAATGCCTTGTGCGCGGCATTGGCCATTTCCTTTCTCTCCTCCGGCCGCTCACGCGGATCAGGGATGCTGAGTCCGGCGGCAAGGATGAGCATGTCGTCCAGGCAGCCCTCTTCACGCGCCTGCAGCAGCATCCGGCCCAGTGTGGGATCGAGCGGCAATGAGGCAAGCTCACGACCGCGCTCCGTCATTTCCTGGGTCTCACTCAGCGCGCCCAGTTCGTGCAGCAGGTCATAGCCGGCGCGGATGGAGGCGCTGGCGGGCGGGTTGAGAAATGGGAAGGTCTCGATCTCGCCTAACTTATAGGCTTTCATCCGCAGGATGACTTCAGCCAGGTTGCTGCGCTGGATTTCCGGCTGGGTGAAGCGTGAGCGCTTGTTGAAATCCTCTTCTTCGTAAAGCCGGATGCACACGCCATCCTGAAGGCGGCCGGCACGGCCGGCACGCTGATTGGCGCTGCTTTGGGAGATGGCCTCCACGGGCAGGCGCTTTGTTCGCGTGCGCGGATTGTAGTGGCTCATGCGCGCGAGGCCGGTGTCGACCACGTAGCGGATGCGCGGCAGGGTGATGGAGGTCTCGGCCACGTTGGTGGCGATGATGACGCGGCGTTTGGGTCCGGGTGAAAACACGCGCTGCTGCTCATGTGAGGCCATGCGGCCAAACAGTGCCAGCACCTCGGTGCCGCGCCCCAGCCGGCCGTCGAGAATGTCATGCGTCTCGCGGATGTCACGCTCCGTGGGCATGAAGACGAGCACGTCGCCGTCATTGGTTTCAATCAGCACATCCTCCACCGCGCTGACCGCCGCATCGATGTGTGAGGGATCCTCATCGCTGTCTCCCACCGGCTGGTAGCGGATGTCCACGGGATACAACCGGCCGGAGACCTCAATGATCGGAGCGCCGCCGAAGTGTTCACTGAACGCCTGCGTGTCGATCGTTGCCGAGGTGACGATGAGTTTTAAATCCGGCCGCTTCGGCAGCAGGGTCTTCAGGTAGCCGAGCAGGAAATCGATGTTCAGGGAGCGCTCGTGAGCCTCGTCGAGAATGATCATCGAGTAGGCACGCAGCATCGGGTCACTCTGGATCTCGGCCAGCAGGATGCCGTCCGTCATGAACTTGATCTTCGTGTCGCGGCTTGTGTCATCGCTGAAACGCATCTTGCAACCGACCTCGCCGCCCCAGCGCACATTGAGTTCCTCAGCGACCCGGTGTGAGACACTCATCGCCGCCACGCGCCGGGGTTGCGTGCAACCAATCATGCCGCGGCCCTCACCGAGAACTTCCAGGCACATTTTTGGAAGCTGCGTGGTTTTGCCCGAGCCGGTCTCCCCTGCCAGAATCACCGCCGAATGCCCGCGAATGGCTGCGATGATGTCGTCACGCCTGGCGGTGATCGGGAGGTCGATGGGATAGCTGATCAAGAGATGGAGGAATGGGTTGCGCTGTCGGCTTCAAGCGGCACGGGCTTCATTTGCCGATGCAGAAGCTGGAGAAGATGACATCGAGAATCTGCTCGGTGTCGATTTGGCCCACGACCTCGCCCAGCGCTTGCAGGGCCTCGCGCAGATCGAGGGCGACATATTCGGGGGCGGCGCTGGCAAGCAGGGCGGCGCGTCCGGCTTCGACATGGTGGACGAGGCGCTCAAAACAGGATTTGTGGCGCGTGTTGATGGCGACGGGATGATCAGCCATGAGCGGGCCGGCACGCATGACGATGTCGCGGATCGCATCACGCAGCGCTTCAACGCCGGTGCCGCAGGTGCAGGACATGGGGATGCCGTTTTCCCAGCCGGGAGCGATGCCGAGATCGGCTTTGTTTAACAGGAGCAGGTGGCGCGACCTGACTTCCGGTGGCAGTGCGATGCGCGCGGCACCGGATGCCGGCAGGCTGGCGTCGACGATTTCGAGAATGAGATCGGCGCGCTCAAGCTCGCGCTGCGTGCGCTGAATGCCGATCCGCTCGATGTCGTCGAGGCTGTCGCGCAGTCCGGCGGTGTCCACGAGGCGCAGCGGGATGCCGTGCACCTGGATGATCTCCTCGATCGTGTCCCGTGTGGTGCCGGCAGTCGGGCTGACGATGGCGCGCTCGAAGCCTAACAAGAGGTTCAGCAGGCTGGATTTGCCGACGTTCGGCTCGCCGCAGATCACTGTCCGCGCCCCGTGCCGGAGGATGCGGCCCTGCTCGCTGGTGGCGATCAAACGGCGCGCGCGGTCCAGCACGACATCCATCTTGGCGGTCAATGCCGCGCCCGTGTCAGGAGAGATGTCTTCCTCCGGGAAATCGATGTAAGCCTCCACATGCGCCAGCACGGGCAGCAGTTCCTCACGCAGTGCATTGGCCTCACGGCCGATGGCCCCGCCAAGCTGCTCATGCGCGGCGCGCAGAGCCAGCGTGCTTTGCGCATGGATGAGATCCATGACGGCTTCGGCCTGGGTGAGGTCCATCTTGCCGTTTAAAAAGGCGCGCTGGGTGAACTCGCCAGGTTCTGCAGCGCGGGCTCCGGCGCGGAGCAGTGTTTCCAGAATTTTCTGAGTGACCAGCAAACCGCCGTGGGCGTGAAACTCGAAAACATCTTCACTCGTGTAGCTGGCGGGCGAGCGAAATAGCAGAAGCAATCCATCATCCAGAACGAAGCCGTCGGCATCGATCACCTTGGCGCGATGAGCGACACGCGCGGCCAGTTCGAAAACAGGATGTTTTGTCTGGAACACTTTTCCGGCAATCTGGAGCGCCTGCGGTCCGGAGACGCGCAGCACGCTGATGGCCGCCTCGCCGATGGCGGTGGAAAGAGCGGCGATGGTATCATTCAGCATCATTCAGGGATAGTCGGGCAATGCGGTGGCTCAATCGAAGAAGTTCAGGCCA
>CANJVS010000410.1 GCA_947477755.1 Verrucomicrobiaceae bacterium
GGCTTCGCTTTCGACATCACCATTGCTGAAAAAACACACGTCGCCGTTGCCAATGACGGCAAGGTCGTTGCCAAGCTCATGATGGCGAACGACCTCAGCACGCCGGAGAAGCATCACGAGACCTACAAGCCCTACATGCACGTTTTCAGCGCCGATGGCTCCACGCGGCTCACGAAAGGCGCGGGCTTCAGCTTCACGCATCATCGCGGCATCTTCCTCGGCTTCAGCAAGATCGGCTATGGCGGCAAATCGTATGATCGCTGGCACATGAAGGGCGGCGACCAAGTGGTGACGAAGGTTGCGCAGGGTGACAACACGTTCACCGCAAAAATCGACTGGCAGGGCGACACCACCGCGCCGTTTCTGACCGAGGAACGCCGTTTCAGCTTCACCACACCCGCGAAGCCCTTCTATCTCGGCATCGAACTGAACAGCGCCATCAAGCCCGTGAGCGGTGAAGCCGACATGAACGGCGATCCTGAGCACGCAGGAGCGCAGTTCCGTCCCAGTGAACTCGTGGACACGCAGAGCACCACCTACATCCTCCCCGGTGAGAAGGTCGACGCTCACAAAGTTAGAGACCTGCCCTGGGCCGCCGAGATCTTCACCATTGAAGGCAAAACCTTCACCGTCGTGATCCTCAATCACCCCGACAACCCGAAGGGCACCGCCACCTCCGCCTACCGCGACTACGGCCGCTTCGGCATGTTCCCCAAAGGCAAGGCCAGTGCCGAATCGCCCTTCAAGCTGCGCTACCAATGGCTCATCGCCGAAGGCGACGTGCGTGACGCCGCCGCCTTCCAAAACGCCTGGAATGTCTTCGCAGGTAAGAATGACCCCGTTCCCGCGGTGACCATCAACGACTCCGAGCGCAAAGCTGCCAAACCCACGAAATGATCTCTCGCACTCTTGCCATCCTTGGTGCCCTCAGCATTTCTGCGCTCGCTGTTCACACCAAGAACGCCGGGCCGGAAAAGGTTGAGTTGAAGTTCAAACTGCCGCAGCCGAAGCCACTGAGCCCGGAGGAGGAGTTGAAGACCTTCGCGGTCGAAAAAGGCTTCCGTGTCGAACTGGTGGCTGCCGAGCCGATGATCGAGGCTCCGGTGGCGGTGAGCTTTGATGACCGGGGCAGGCTCTACGTCGTCGAAATGCGCGGCTACATGCGCGACCTTCCGGGCACGGATGAAAAGCTGCCGACAGGCCGTGTTTCGCTGCTGGAGGACACCGATGGCGATGGACGCATGGACAAGGCCACGCCGTTCCTCGACAACGTCGTCATGCCGCGTGCCGTGCTCGCCGTGAATGGAGGTGCTCTCATCGCCGTGCCGCCTAACTTGTTCTTCTGCAAAGACACCGATGGTGATGGCAAGGCGGATGTGAAGGACATCGTCGCCACCGATTACGGCACGCCCGGCGGTCAGCCGGAGCACATGGCGAACACACCCGTGTGGGCCATGGACAACGCGATCTGGAGCGCGGGATACGCCACTCGCTTCAAGCTGCGCGGTGGCGTGTGGATGAAGGACACCGGCCTCGGTCGCGGCCAGTGGGGACTTTGCCAGGACGACTTCGGCAGGCTCTACTTCAACTACAATTCCGACATGCTCCGCGCCGATCTGCTGCCCACAGAGGCTTTCACGAAGAACCCGCTGCTGCGCACCGCCGCCAGCATCAATGCCAAGCTCGCCGCTGATCAGGCGCTGTATCCATCGCATCCCACGCCGGGTGTGAATCGTGGCTACGATGCGAAAACGTTGAGCGCTGACGGCAAGCTGACGAGACCCACCGGCACTTGTGGTGCGCTCATTTATCGCGGCGGCGCTTTTCCATCTGCGTATCGCGGCAATGCCTTCGTTCCCGAGCCATGCGCGAACTTGGTGAAGCGCTTCAGCATGAGCGAGACCGACGGCATCCCGAAGGCCACCAACACCGCGAAGGCAACGGAATTTCTCACCTCCACCGACGAGCGCTTCCGCCCCGTGCAGGCAGCGAACGGCCCGGATGGCGCGCTTTACCTCGTGGACATGTATCGCGGCATCATCCAGCACCAGAGCTTCCTCACGCATTACCTCATCGCGAACATCGAGGCGCGGAAACTCCAGCAGCCCTTCAACATGGGCCGCATCTGGCGCATCGTGCCGGAAGGTGGCGCTGCCAAGCCGGTAAAAGTGAGCAAAGACGTGAAGCTGCTCACCCACGCCAACGGCTGGGTGCGCGACGCCGTGCAGCGTCTCATCGTCGAGTCTGGCGATGCCTCCACCGTGCCTGCTTTGAAGGAGATGCTGCATAACGAAAACGCGCTTGCCCGCCTGCACTCGCTGTGGACGCTCGACGGCCTTGCTGCGATCACGCCGGACCTGCTGCGCCCTGTTTTGGCGGACAAAGACACTCAAGTGCGTGCCGCCGCCGTGCGCATCGCCCCGCGTGACATGGCACCTGATTTGATCGCCATCACGACTGAGAAGGAGCCGCTCGTGCTCGCGCATCTCGCTATCAAGCTCACCTCGCTCAATCTTCCTGATGCTGATGCCGCCGTGGCGAAGTTGCTCGCCAGCAGCGGCAAGAACACACTCGTCCGTGAAGGCGCGCTCACCGGCCTGCGCGGCAAAGAAGCCGCGTTTGCGAAAGTGCTCGCCGCACAGCTCACGAAAGACAACGGCGCGCAAATCCTGCCCGTGATCGAGTCGCTGGCCGCGCTCGTCGCGCAGGCGGGGAAGGCTGGACCGTTCGAAGAACTGCTCGATCTCGCCGCCGCGCAGCCGCAGGCTGGAGCAATGCAAAACGCCGCCATCAAAGGTCTCGCCACCAGCGGCGATCCCAAATCCAAGACGCCACCAAAACTGCTTTGGCTCGATGCCGCGCCCGCATCTCTAAAGACACTCAAGTCCGCGATGAGCGACAAGACGAGCGCGAAGCTCTTTGCCAGCGCCGAGGCCCGTCTCGCATGGCCCGGCAAACCCGGCGCACCGGCGCCGCCAGTCATCAAGCCACTCACCGAGGCGCAGACAGCTTTGTTTGAGAAAGGCAGAGCGATCTACGCCACCCTCTGCGCTGCCTGCCACCAGCCGCACGGCTTCGGCCTCGACGGCCTCGCGCCGCCGCTTGTCGACAGCGAATGGGTGCTTGGCAAGTCCGACATCCTCGCCCGCATCGTCATGCATGGCCTCGCTGGCCCCGTGAAGGTCAGCGGTCGAACCTACAACCTCGCCATGCCTCCGCTGCCGCAACTCACCGACGAAGACATCGCCGGCGTGCTTACCTACTTGCGCCGCGAGTGGGAGCACAACGGCTCGCCTGTCGAAACGAAAGCTGTCACCGCCATCCGCGAGCAAAACAAAGGCCGTATGATGATGTGGACCGAAGAAGAGCTGAAAAATATCGGCAAGAAACCCAGTTCCAAAAAACCATGAACACACTCACATCACTCCATCGTCGCGCTTTTCTCGGCAGAGCATCCCAGGGGCTCGGAGCCGTCGCGCTCGCTTCGTTGATGAAGCCAGCCATGGCTGCGCCGATGCGCGGCGTGCTGGGTGCACTGCCGCTGCCGCAGAAAGCGAAGCGCGTCATCTGGCTGACGATGGCGGGCGGGCCATCGCATTTGGAGACGTTTGATCCGAAACCAAAGCTCGCTGAAATGCACGGCAAGCCGATGCCTGAATCCTTCACCAAAGGCCAGCAGCTCGCGCAATTGCAGGGGCAAAAACTGATGTGCTTCGGTCCGCAGCA
>CANJVS010000411.1 GCA_947477755.1 Verrucomicrobiaceae bacterium
GCCTTCGAAAAAAGACGCCCAAGTGGTTTCGACCGAATCAGGGGCCTTTTTCCAATCGGTGTATTTGGAGTCAAGCAGATCTTGGTTGGCGCGAAACGGCAGCGTGGCACTCATATTTTAGGGGGGCCTTGAGAATGCGCCCTTTCGATACGGATGCAACTATGGATGGCAGGAATGTAAATTTCCAGGAACCGACGATGCCGGTGCTCCGCTCCACGGAAAGCCTGTCCGTGCACGATGGCTCTGCCTGGCTGGCACTTGCCCGCCTGAGCAGGATGCGCCAGAGATGGTCGAAGTATCGCCCATGAAGACACTGCTCCACTTTTTTATCCTCGCCTTTGCCCTTCAAGCTATTGCGGCCGAGCCTCCAGGCCACTGGAAGGCCCCCTCCAAGGATGGCCGCCCCTGGAAACACGCCGGGACGGGCCTTGCATTCCCCGCCATGCTCGGCGGCTACCGGCTGGCGGGTGAGTTTGAGTATGAGAAAGGCGGCTGCTTCATCCGCTACGAAAACCTAGAACTGCGGACGCGCGTGGACATTTTCTTTTTTCCAGTGGCCACCAAAGCAGCCACGCTGGAGGAGCAGCAGCGCCTCATCCTGCAGGAGATGGACAACGTCACGACCGACCTGCAGGAGATGGTGAAGCAGGGCCGGTACAAAAACCTGAGCATCGGTCCGCTCGGCGGAGGTGCGATCGACCTGTGGATGAAAGACGACGCCCCGCTGGCCGCCCGGGTCATCACGGCCACCCGCATTGGCCAGAATGATGAGGGGGTGCAGGAGGCTGTGCTGAAACAGTGGGTCGGCGTCACCTACTTCGAAAATCACCTGATCACCATCCGCCAGATGCGCCCCGCCAGCACCGGTGATGCCGGGGAGGAAGGCTTCAAGAATTTCGGCGGCATGATCTTTCAAATCATCAAGGACCCCGCCTTGCGCGCCGACATCTCGCGCATGATCGACCTCTATCTGGCTGACCCGTTCTCTGAGGACAGCGTTCAAGCCACGGGGGCGGTGCTCGCCTATCTCAAGCAGGCCCCCTTCTACCCGATCAGCATCCCCGAGTATCCCATCAGCGACTGGCTGGAGCGCTGCAAGAAGATCGCGCCGGGCACGCAGGATCATCTGCTCAGCGCCTTCATGCTCGGAGCCGCCAAGGCCGCCTTTGCCGGCGGTGATTCCCCCGCCTGCCTGAACGCCGGGGCCAAACAGTTCGCCACCATCTACCGCCAGCTCGCCACCAAAAACCCGCAGATCAAACTGCCGGAGATCGACGACTTCGCCGTCGAAGCCGACCAGGGACGTGGCGGCGAATGGCTCCTGGCTCGCGCGGGCATCAAGCAGTGAGTTTCGCAGAACGACGAGATTGGGAACACGACAGAAAGCCTGGGCTTCGGATCACCATCTGAATCCAGGCCACCATCCCAGCATGGAGCGCCGCAGAGCTTGGATAACCGCAGACTGCCCGAGAAGGAACCTTGAATCCCATCACTCCTAACTTTTAAATCCTATCTGTTAGCTCCGCACCCTCCCCTTCCTCCTGTTAAATTCTGGAAGCCTCTCGACAATCCCGCCCACTTTGAATATCCTCCGCACATGACCTCGCTCGCCATTCAACTTCCTGATGACCTTAGTCAGTTCGTGCGCGCCTCCGTAAACTCCGGCGGTTATCACAATGCCGATGAGTTCTTTGTCAGCGTACTCTCTACCTTCAAAGAACAGGTCGAATCAGCACTCACGGAGGAGGAGTCAGCCAAGCTCGCTTCTCTCAGGGCCGACATCCAGCACGCGGTCGATCAGGTGGATCGTGGGGAGGTCATTCGTGACTTCGACATGACCGCCTTCCTGGCAGAACGTCACTGCGAGCACGCCGCACGCCAGACCGCCTAGTGCCATGCCGCGAGTCGATCTCACCCTCGATGCACAAGCGGATCTCAGGGAGATTTGGGGCTACATCGCTCAGGACAGCGTGCTTCAAGCAGACCGACTTCTGAGCCGATTCTCACTCAAGTTCGATTACCTGGCTAATCATGATGGTCTGGGCCGCCCCCGGCCTGAACTCGCCCAGAACTGCCGCAGCTATCCGCTCGGCAAATACTGCCTCTACTTCCGCCCGACAGAGGACGGGATTCTCTTGTTGCGCGTCCTGCACTCTGCACGAGACATCCGGCAGATTACGTTTCCTGCCTGAACGCCGGGGCCAAACAGTTCGCCACCATCTACCGCCAGTTCGCCACCAAAAACCCGCAGATCAAACTGCCGGAGATCGATGAATTTGCCGTCGAAGCCGAACAGGGACATGGTGGCGAATGGCTCCTGGCCCGCGCGGGCATCAAGCAATGAGCAGCATCCTGACAGACCACGTCCCAGCTTTCGTTATTCGCACCATCCATGATTCGTTTCACCGCTCTCAGTTTTCTTCTACTGCTCAGTTTTGCCCGGGCTGCTGACCGGCCCAATGTGCTCTTCATTCTTTGCGATGACCTGCGGCCGGATGCGCTGGGATGCTTTGGATCAAAGCATGTGAAGACGCCAAACATCGACCGGCTGGCGGCGGAGGGGGTGTTGTTTAAAAACACGTTTTGCACGACCTCCCTGTGCTCGCCGAGCCGGGCCTCCATCCTCAGCGGTGTCTATGCTCACACGCATGGCGTGACCAACAACTTCACCGAGTATCCGGCGCAGATGGCGTCGTTTCCGCAGACGCTGCATGAGGCGGGTTACGCGACGGCCTATATCGGCAAGTATCACATGGGCGAGGAGAACGATGAGCCGCGGCCCGGGTTTGACTGGTTCGTCACGCACAAGGGCCAGGGCAAGTATTTTGACACCGAGTGGAATCTGAACGGCCAGAAGCGCGAGGTGGTGAAGGGCTACTACACCAGCGTGGTCACCGACATGACGCTGGACTGGCTGAAGCAGCAAAAGGCGGAGAAGCCCTGGTGCATGTTTCTGGGTCACAAGGCCCCGCACAGCTTTTACACGCCGGAGCCGAAGTATGAGCACCGCTTTGACGGCGTGCGTGTGCCGTATCCTGCCAGCGCTTTCCAGCTCGATGACAAACCGACCTGGATCAAGCAGCGCCTGCACACCTGGCACGGCATCTATGGTCCGCTGTTTGAGTGGCGGAAAAAGTTCCCCGATGACCGCCCGGAGGGTGTGAAGGATTTTGAAAACATGGTCCACGGCTACTGGGGGACGGTGCTCAGCGTGGATGACAGTGTGGCCCGGTTGCGTGCTTACCTGGAAGAAACCAAACAGCTCGCCAACACCATCATCGTCTTCATGGGTGACAACGGCCTGCTCGAAGGCGAGCACGGCATGGTCGACAAACGCACCGCGCATGAAGCCAGCCTGCGCATCCCCCTCGTCGTGCGTTTCCCCTCACTGGGTCAGGGCAAAACCATCGACCAGCAAGTGCTCACGGTGGACATGGCCCCCAGCATTCTCGACCTCTGCACCGCGCCAGCCCTGCCAAAGATTCATGGCAAATCCTGGGTCAAGCTGGCCAGGGCGGGCGACCCCGAATGGCGCACGTCCTGGTTCTACCACTACAACTACGAAAAGCAGTTCCCCTACACCCCGAATGTCCGCGCGATCCGCACGGACCGCTGGAAGTACATTCATTATCCGCATGGCGATGGTGGTCCCGACCGCCACATGGCCGAGCTTTACGATCTGAAAAACGATCCGGGTGAAACGAAAAACCTCATCAGCA
>CANJVS010000412.1 GCA_947477755.1 Verrucomicrobiaceae bacterium
AGCATCTACGCCTTCATCAAGCGCGGGTTGGTGGTCCCCATGCTCGAAACCCTCGACCTCGCCGACACCGTCAGCAGTTGCCCCCAACGCCAGATCACCACCGTCGCCCCGCAAGCCCTCACCCTCTTCAACGGCGACTTCGTGAACCAGCAGTCAAAGCACTTCGCCGCCCGCCTGAAGCGCGAAGCCGGTGATGATCCCGCGCAACAGATCACGTTGGCATGGCGGCTGGCGTTGTGCCGTGAGCCGACAGCAGACGAACTGATGAAGATGCGGGCGTTTCTACAAAACGAGCCGCTGGAGCAGCTCTGCCGAGTGATTTTGAATTTGAACGAGTTTGTTTATCCGGAGTGAGCGGGTTCAGATTGAGCCATCCAGAAACGCCTCTAGATGTTCCAAGTACTCGGGGAATGCGATGAGCCAGATCGACAAAAGAATGCGGACAGAAGAATGAGCCTATGGAGTGTCTGGAACGATGTCTCAGGGCTCGTCACTCTCGGATGGCAGTTCCATGATCATCCGGTCAAAGTCCGACTCAAAAAGGCGATCCTGCACGATCCTGTATTTCTCGAACTCGCTTTCGGCATAGGATTTTGCCAACTCCGCTGTGACTCTGCCCGCATCCTGGAGAATCTCGTGATCCCAGAGTTGAAGGAATCCGCTCAATCGGTTTTCCCAGTCTTCCATGGTCATCGGAATCTTCCGCATCGCTTGCATCTCGGCCATGTCGAGGTAGGCGGAGACGATGCGCTGCATCTGCCCCAGTTCAGCGTCTGAAAGGTAGTTCTTGGCGATGGACACATCGTAACGCTGGATTTTGCCCTTGGGCGCAGCTTCCCAACTCGTCAGCCCCATGTTCTGCTTTTGGTGATTGGCCCGGTCCACGATCACTTCAGCCGCCGTCTGGCCATGCACGGCGTAGTGCATCTTGTTTTGGACTGCGGCAAAGAATCGCTTCGTGGCAGTTGCAGAGGAGTCGTAGTCGAGCGCTGTGGCGTAGATGTCTGTGATCTTCTGGTAGAACTTGCG
Source organism: Verrucomicrobiaceae bacterium (assembly GCA_947477755.1). Taxonomy (GTDB): domain Bacteria; phylum Verrucomicrobiota; class Verrucomicrobiia; order Verrucomicrobiales; family Verrucomicrobiaceae; genus Prosthecobacter. The sequence continues at coordinate 1,030 of CANJVS010000412.1, forward strand.
CTCGGAGAGGCGGATTTCCCGTATCTTTTCGAGTTGGCGCTCGAAGAACTCATCCGTCAGGATGCCGCCGTGTTTGAGGCGCTCGCTATCCATGGTCCAGCCCTGGATGGTATAGTCCTTGACGATCTGGTTGGCCCACTTGCGAAACTGCACAGCACGCTCGTTCTCAATTTTGAACCCAACGGCGATGATCGCTTGCAGATTGTAGTGCTTTGTCTGGTAGCTTTTGCCATCGGCAGCAGTGGTTAAGTATTGCTTAACCACTGAAGATTCCTCCAGTTCGTTGTCACCGAAAATGCGCTTCAGATGCTGATTGATGGCCGGGATGGAGACAGCATAAAGCTCCGCCATCATCCGCTGCGTCAGCCAGATGTTCTCATCTTCGTAACGCATCTCGACACTGCCCTCCGAACTCCCGCCTGCCGCCACAAAGGTGAGGTATTCAGCAGCTGAGGAGCGAACCAAGGAGATCTCGGCTTTCTTCTTGGCGCTACTGCCTGTCGTGGATTTGCTTTTGCTCATGGCTGGGGTAGTCCGGTTTTTCGTGGCTCGGTCAAACACTTTGGCTTATCGCAAAAACGCCACTGGACACGCGTTCGCCCATCCTCGGTTTGGTAGAGAACAATATAAGAGGCTGGAAGTAATGCTTCAATCATTGGGCACGGTGCATCCTTGCTGAAATCTATGTCGAGCTACTGTGTGCGACGGCGCATCAAAGTTGCAATGCTTTTGAGATGACCGTCTCCCACGCAACTAGCGCAGACACGGTTACTCTCTTCGGACTCTGGTTCAGGTAAACTCACAGAAATGCTTCGTTGGTGACTCGCAGCTGGTTTGTTTTAGTTTTGCCTTGCTCAAATCGGACATACCTCCCGTCCTACATCTGCTCCCCAATCCGTTGCCCGGCGCAGGTTCTCATGAGTGACCTTTTCGAGGAGGTCATCCAATTTCAGTCGCTTGGGCACGGCCTTCACTGTCAGGCCGGAGGCTCCGACCTTGAGAACCACGGGATCGCCTTCCTGAACGTGAATCTGCTTCGCGACGGCCAGCGGGATGCGCATGGTAAGGCTGTTGTCCGATTTTTGGATCGTTCCGGTCATGCTTCTACTTGGAGGCTGCGCATTTGAGGTGTCAACGCGACAGTTTGGTGATTGCCTCGGACCATGCGGATAACGGAATTGCCTCGACACTGTCGAGCGAATTGGTTCCACGGATTTCCGCGACAACGTCGCGGAAATTGAAGAGTTAAATTTGCAAGACGGTGTCTGGCGATTCGCAGCGGCAGATTTTGCAGACACCGTCTGCAAATTGTCCATTCCTCCGACGCTGTCGGAAGAATGTCGGATGTCATTTTATCGGCAGTGTCGATAAGATCTCCAAGGAAGAGCACAGATGCGCTGGCCGTATGGCTTTCAGTACTTCACCCATGCACCGCTTCATTCCCAACATCACGCCTTGTGGCCAGACTCGCCGGGAGTTTCTCTGGCAGGTGGGCGGTGGGTTTGCGGGGCTGGCGTTGGCGGATTTGATGGCAACGGACGCGCTCGCGGCACCGCCGCTGGCGGAGAAGCGGCCGCATTTTCCGGTGAAGGCGAAGCATTGCGTGTTTCTGTTCATGAATGGCGGACCAAGTCAGGTGGACACGTTTGATCCGAAACCGGCGCTGAGGAAGTATCATGGCATGCCTTACACGGGCGATGCGAAGGTGGGATCGAATGGTCGCGCGGTGGGGCATCTGATGGCGTCGCCATTTGAATTTAAGCAGCATGGGCAGAGCGGGTTGGAGATCAGCAGCTTGTTTCCGCACACGGCCCGGCACGCGGATGATCTGTGCGTGATCCGCTCGATGCATGCGGACACGGCGGCGCATGCGTCGGGCTGCCTGCAGATGAACACGGGCAGCATTTTCATCGGCAAGCCGTGCCTGGGCTCATGGTTGAGTTATGGGCTGGGCACGACGAATCAAAACCTGCCGGGTTTTGTGGTGATGACGGACCCGCGCGGCGGACCGATCGGCAGCGCGTCGAACTGGACGGCGGGCTACATGCCAGCGGCTTATCAGGGCACGTTGTTTCGCAGCGGCGGCTCGCCGTTGCTCGATCTGGCGACGCCGGAGGGCACGAGCGACCGCACGCAGCGGCGCAGTCTCGATCTGCTCAAGTCGTTGAACGAGGAGCATCTCAAGTTGCATCCCGATGAGTCGGAACTGATGGCGCGGATCGAATCGTATGAGCTGGCGTATCGCATGCAGACGGAGGCGATGAGCGTGGTGGATGTGGATCATGAGGACGCGGCGACGCGCGAGATGTATGGGCTCAATGATGCGCGCACGGCGGACTTTGGCCGCAAGTGCCTCATCACGCGCAAGCTGATCGAGAAAGGCGTGCGCTTCATCCAGCTCTACTCCGGCGGCGGCCACATCGAGGACACGTGGGATGGTCACAACGACTGCATCACGAACCACAGCCTGCATGCGGGCGAGACGGACAAGCCCATCGCCGCGCTGATCGCCGATTTGAAACGCACGGGATTGTGGGATGAAACGCTGCTCGTGTGGGGCGGTGAATTTGGCCGCACACCGACAAGTGAAGGCGTGGGCAAGCCGGGTCGCGATCACGACTGGCACGGCTTTTCCATGTGGATGGCGGGAGCCGGTGTGAAAGGCGGCCAGGCCATCGGTGCGACGGA
>CANJVS010000413.1 GCA_947477755.1 Verrucomicrobiaceae bacterium
TGGAACGGCGTATTCGCCCGCAGGTTGGTGTAGATCCACCGGTGATAGGCCTGCGCGGCATTCGGCCAGAGCTTGATCGGAAACTCCGCCTTCACGCGCAAGAGATCGCCCCACTTCATGGCCCAGTACTCGGCGAACTCAGGACGCTGAAGCAGGATTTCAATCAATTGAGCGCGTTTACCTGAATCCTGCGTTGAGAGAAACCCGCGCAACTCCTCCTCTGTCGGCAGTGTGCCGATCACTGTCAAAAAAGTGCGTCTAACAAAAACCGCATCGGAGCAGAGATTGGCCGGCTTCAGATTCAATTCGGCCAGACGCTTGAGCACGATCCCGTCCAAGCGGTCGCTCACGGTGGCATCTGAGCCTGTTCGCAGAACTAAGTGACCGGATTCAAACACCGGATGCACCACCGCCATGCCAGTGGTGATCAGGCAGGCCAGAAATGAAATGCAGATGATCGAGCGCATGAGATTTAACTCCTTTCCAAAGCAGGTGAAGATTTGCGCACGGATGAAAAGGCCACGCCCTCGATCTCGACGAGCAAATCAGGCCGACACACGTCAGCCTGCGCATAAATGGCCGGGATGCGACCGAGCCGTCGCTCGCACACGGCGCGGCACATCTCGTAATCATCGTGGTGTTTCACATAGACACGGATCTTTGCCAGATCATCCAGCGTGGCTCCGGCATCGCTCCAGCCAAGGCGCTCGAAATTTGCCGAATCGATCAGTCGCTCAATGTTCGTCAGGGTTTGCTCCGTTTGTTTTTCGATATCTCCGGGGAACACGGTCTCCGCATTCACAATGCTTGCCGTACCGGAGATCCATGTCGTCACGTGATCACCGATGCGCATCGCCATCGCCCTGGCGAATTTTGGACTCTTCGCCGAATAGCTCGAAGGGTAGCTGAAGGCTGAAGTTTGCAGAGGGTTCTCCAACGCGAGCATTTGCACATCCTGCCGCTCGGTTTGCAGCGCCAGACAGGCGGTCATCAATCCATGACCCAGCGTACCGATGCCTGTGCTTGCCGGATAAATCGTGTGCTTCACGCCTGGCGCCAGTTTGCGGACAGCGAAAGGATGGCGATCAAAGAAATCGGTGCGCGCCCGGTTCAATTCACGATAGCGCTCCACCTCGCCCTCCATCTCAGTGATGCCTCCTTGGTAAAGCCAAACGCGCGCCACGTCTTTGAAGCTTGCCCCCGCTGCGCCCAACACTGCACGCAAATTTTCAAACGCATCAGCCGTCTGCTGATACGCCGTCTGCCGACCCTGAGCCAGCGCACCGGCTGATGCATGAATCCAGCGCAAGCCATCATGTGAAACCGTCACCAGATGAGGCCCGCAATACACCACCTCTGCGGTGCGCGTACTGATTGCCCATGCCTCAATGGCCAGAGCGCGCCCGTCGCACGGAGGCTGCACGACATACAACGTCAGCGGCATTCTCTCGCCGTAGTAGGCCTCGAACAACTGCTGCGCCGCCGGCACATTTGATGCATCATCCACGAAAACAGTCTGCATCGTCACCGCCATTGGCTCCTTTTGCTGTAGCAGGATCGCCCGAATCGTGGACACCGCCTCCCATGTTTGATCACGGAATGTGCCTCCACCTTCCGGTGTCACCATCAGCGCCAATCGCTTCAGACCATCGTAACCGATCACAGTGTGGTGCTGATGGCCAAGCAGACAGGGCGGAATGTCGTGCGTGCCTCCATTTGGATTGGATGAACAGTGATCACAATCCGGTGTGCCACACTTGCCGTCCAACAGCCTGCGATCTGGAGCCATCCGGTAGCAGATGGGGTTTTCGGACATCGTGGACATGGTTGGGCCTCCTTATAAAACCTGAATGGCACAGCCTGAGGATCAGAACTGCACATAGGTGTAACGATTCATCCCGTGCAGGCCATTGAGCGGCGTATGGCCCATGCTGCGCGTGGATTGCGTGGTCTTGTTTCATTACGCTTTGTTAAAGCGTGGAGCCCGCATAACCCTGCCCAATGATTCCGAGCAAATACTAACCACAGGAGCGCAAAATCCGCATGCAGCCGACAAGGGATTCTCCGTTTGCTCTGTCCAGCCGGGCAACCACTCGCGGCAATCAAAGAACCAGCAATCCAACCAACCATGAAACTGATCCTCCCCTTATTCGCCGCCTTTGGCATCGCCATGTCACTGCTTGTGAATGCCGCACTGGCTGCCGAACCCGCCACAGCTTCCGCCACCAGTGAGGTCAACACCGTCTGCCCCATCAGCGGCAAACCGGTCGATCCGAAAATCACCACGGTCTACGAAGGCAAGACCTATGCCTTTGCCGCAGAAGCCTGCCGGAAGAAATGGAATGAGGCGCGTGAGAACAGCCTCTATCACAAACTCGGCGGCAAAGGGGCGATCGATGCTGCGGTCGAAGCCTTCTACGTGAAAGTGCTGTCGGATGACCGCATCAAACATTTCTTCGACGACATCAACATGAACAAACAGCGCCGGAAGCAGAAGGAGTTTCTCTCCGCCGCCTTTGGTGGACCGATCCCATGGACCGGCAAAGACATGCGCAAGGCCCATGCTGGCATGAAATTGACGGAAGAGCACTTCAACGCGGTGGCAGAAAACCTGCAAAAAACTCTGGAAGAGATGAAGGTGCCCAAGGAACTGATTGATCAGGTCATGGCCATCGCCGCAAGCACGCATGACGACGTGCTGAACAAGCCAAAGGCTGCTAAGTAACGCGTTTGGCGGGGAGGCGGTGCAAGAGCCTTCCCGCAAGCCAGCCGGTGAAGACAACCATGGTGAGCGGAGCCAGACCTATTTTGAGATTCTGCCCGATCCATGGAAGCCCGGTGTTTTGATAATGGGTCAAGGCGCTGAAGTATTTCAGGCCGAACACCCATCCACCGTGCAGGCCGATGCCTGCCCACAGGGCACCGGTCTGCATCCTCACCTTGGTGAGCGCCCAGCCGACGGCGACCAGAGTCGCGAACTCGGCCAGCAGAAATTGTACATCTCCGAATCCTTTGGCAATCTGCGCCAGTACGGCAAAACCACTGGTCCACACGACCTGATCATCGGCGATTTGCCAGCCATCAGGCGGCTTCATGAAGTGAACGATGGCGAAGATGAAGGTGGCCCACAAAACGGCGGCACGCGTGGTCATGGTGCGCAGCAGCAGGCCGAGCAGCAGGCCGCGAAAGAAGAACTCCTCAATGATGCCGGCACCTAGGGCGGCGGTGATGGGCTCACTCAATTTGGACCAGCCTGGTTGAGGACGCATTTGGTAGGCCCCTGTCCCGATAAAGATGAATCCGAGAGCCATGAGCAATCCTGAAGCAAGGCTGAAGCCAAGCAGCCACTGTTTGACGCCGGAACTCACGGATCCCCAGGAAGGCAGCAGACTGCGATCAAGCTTCACCCAGCGAAGAAATGGCCAGATGAAGACCATGGCGCAGACAAGAACGGCGCGGTTGAAGTAACGGGTAAAATGCGCACGCTGAATCTCTTTGAGAAGCCACTGTCCAAGTCCACTGCTGCCCAGCAATCCGCCTTTTAACCAGACCAGCGCGGATTGGCCGAGATCAAAAAGCGGCACAGCAAGCAGCGCACCGCCAATCATGACAGCCAGCAAATAGATCAGCAGTTTGGGCAATGCTGAGGTGTGGCTTGGCTTGTTGGCTTGCATGGCGGCGATACTAGCGCATCCTGCGCGCCCGCAATGACCAAAA
>CANJVS010000414.1 GCA_947477755.1 Verrucomicrobiaceae bacterium
GACAGCCCGCGCGGTGGAGCCTTTCAAAAGAAACTCCATCATCAGCAGGGACTGCTGCAATTGTATGAAGACTTCTGCCTGGAGGATGAGAGCGCCTGCTCCGGCTGCCCCTTCCCCGAGCGTCTCAAAGAGTGGCACTGAGACAGGATGGCAGCCCTCGACGGTGATGAGGCCCTTCAACTTAAAAACCGGAGTTGAGCGCTCAGGGTTGAGCGCTGAGTGATTCAAACTCAACTCCTTGAGTCTTCCGGGTTCAGTCACCTCAACAAGAAATGCTCAACCATCTGCAAATGTGACAAAAAAAAGTCTGTGCTGGACGGGGGGAACAGTTTATTCGTAGCTTCACCTTTTCCACGGCCCATGCGTCTGCTTTCCAAAATCCTCTGGTTCCTTGCTTTCCTGACCGCCACCTTTGCGTGGATGGTGCTTTTTGAGCACGGCTTCACGGTGGACGGTTTTAGCAAAGGCGTACGCGAAGAGTGGCACGCCCTGACCTCCATAATCTCAGGCAGTCCCCGCAAGTAACATAGCCAAACGGAAACCATCCTCTCAGCAATTCAGATCCCCCCAACACGCACCATGATTGTCAAAGAAGCCGAACTCGACCCGAAGCACCTGAACCTGTGGAAAAAAGGCCTGCTGGCCATTGAGCAGAAGAACTGGGAGTACGCCGTGAGTCTGATCCTGCCGGTGGTCAAAGATGTGCCCACTTTCATGGATGGCCGCATGGCCCTGCGCCGCGCGGAAGGTGAGATGTCCGGCACCGCCAAGAAGTTCAGCTTTGGCGGCGGTATGTTCAAAGGCAGCTCGAAGAAAGACCCGTGGGAGGCCATCGCCGAACTCGAAGAAAATGTGTTCCAGAAGGATCCCTTCGGCGCCTCCGGGAATCAGCAACTCTACGATCTGGCCATCAAGGCCAAGTTCCCTGAACTCGGTGCCTTTGCTCTGGAAACCATCCGCATGGGCCAGCCGGAGAACACCAAGAACATGCATACCCTGGCCCAGCATTACATTGCCCACGGGCATCCCGACAAAGCCAGCGCGGTGTACAATTCGATTCTCAAAATCGACCCGCGCGACATGATCGCCGCCAAGGGCGAAAAAGACTGCGCCGCGCGTTCCTCGATCAGCCGTCAGGGCTTTGGCGATGGTGACTTCCGCAAGTCGATGAAGAATGCGGACGAGGCCAATGAACTCGAACTGCTCAACAAGCAGGGCATGACCCAGGAGCAGATGGAGCAACTGCTGGCCAAGATCATCGACAAATACAATCAGGACCAGACCAACCTGAACACGGTCAAGGCCATGGCCGATCTCTACGAGCGCATGGGACAGGTCGAAAGCGCCCTGATGTTCTATGATTACGCCCTGAGCCTGAACCCGGGTGACGTGTCGCTGCAACGCAAGACGGAACTCATCCGCGACCGCGTGCAGGAGACTCAGATGCAGCAGATGGAAGCCGATATCGAGAGCAATCCCGACGCGCCGGACATCGAGGAAAAACGCGCGCAACTTTCCGAAATCCGGCGTGCGCGCGCCTATGTCGTCATCAACGAAGCCAAAACGCGCGTCGAGCGCAATCCAACGGACAAGGCCCTGCGCTATGATCTAGGCCAGGCTTATTTCCAGGCCGAAATGTACACTGAAGCCATCCCGGAACTCCAGCAGGCAAAAGGCAATCCGCACATCCGCATCAAGGCCATGCTCATGCTCGGCCGCTGTTTTGAGCGCAAGAACATGAACGACCTCGCCAAGAGTGCGCTCATGGAAGCCAGCAAAGAAGTCCTGATCATGGACGGCACCAAGAAAGAGATCCTCTACGAACTGGCGCTGGTGCATGAAAAGATGAGCGAGCGCGAGCCATACCTCGATGCACTCAAGGAGATCTACAACGCCGACTACGGATACAAGGACGTGGCCAAGCGGGTCGAGTCATCGTACACCTGAGCTGGCTCTGGTTTGCCGTGATTGGCGGTTGTTTACGAGGGTTGAAAAACCATCGTAAACTGCCGTACAGCGGCCTCAGCCACCGCCATCTTCATTTCAACTCCAAAGGATATCCACCAGCACGGTGGCGATCATGCCCAGGCTGAGCACGAGCCTGAACAACAGGCCCACGCCAGTGCCCAGCAGTGTACCCCAGGTGCTCTTCACCGCCGGAGCCATGCGTTTCTTTGCGAAGATCAACTCAAAGACCAGACCGCCCGCCAGAGGTCCGATCACAAAGCCAAGAGGCGCAAAAAACAGGCCCACCATGCCGCCAACAAACACCCCGGCAATGCCCCACCGGCTGGCACCAAACCAGCGTGCCCCCATGGCCCCCGCCGCCACGTCCACCACATAAGACGCCACGAGCAACACGGACAGGATCGTGATGCCCAACCAGCTCATCCCCGCCTCAGGCCGCAAAACCGTGTGCAGAACGCCTGCGATGAAAATCAGGAACGGCCCCGGCAACAGCGGCAGCACCGACCCGATCAGTCCCACCAGAAGCAGGCATGAAGTGAGCAGCCACAGCCCCAGCACCGCAAAAGGTACCGATTGATACATCTGCACGATCCATTCCCAAGAGTCTGAAAGCCATTCCATGTGGCCCGAGTCATAACGCGGTTTCAGCAGACTGCCACCGGTTCTCCTGTCACTCGTCCACGCATGGACCGTCATGAACCACCACGACCATCAAAATCAGCAGGCCATGCCAGAAGTATGATAGATAACGAATATGGCGCACTCCTCAGCCCAGAGCTGTTATTCAGAGCGTCTTTAGGCCTTCGGTTTTAAGGCATTCGTTCGTCATTCGTCATTGAGTGGCCGACTCTTTAACCTTTCGCGGACTCGTCTGTTGCATTCTCAGCTCTGCCGTGCCCGGATGTCCAGGAGTTGCTTCATGACATGATTGATCCTGCCACTCCACCCGGCGGTGCCGAAGGCGTCATGCAAGGTGCGATAGAGCGTATAGAGCTCGGCATACACGGACTGATTCTCCGGGATGGGGTGATACACCTTCTCGCGCACCGCGGTGACTTTGGTCTGCAAGTCGGCGAGCGTTCCCGCTCCGGCGGCGGCGGCTCCGAAGATGGCGGCACCGAGAGCGCAGGTCTGCTCGCTCTGGCTGACTTTCATGGGCTTGCCGATGATGTCAGCGTAGCACTGCATGAGTGTGGCATTCTTGATGGAGAGCCCGCCGGTGTTGATCACCTCGTCGATCTTCACGCCGTATTCCTCGACGCGCTTGATGATGGTCAGCGCACCAAACGCGGTGGCCTCAATGTAGGCGCGGTAAATCTCATGCGCCTCGGTGTGCAATGTCTGGCCTAACAACAGGCCCGTCAGGCGGACATCAACAAGGATGGTCCGGTTACCATTGTTCCAATCAAGGGCGAGCAGACCGGTGGAGCCGGGCTTTTTGCCGAGCATGGCCTTCTCCATGTTCACAAACTTGTCGCCGACTGTCGCCCCGTAGCTGTCGGGCACGAGGTGATTGACGAACCACAGGAAGATATCGCCCACCGCACTCTGGCCGGCTTCAATGCCGTAATAACCGGGCAGCACGGAGCCGTTGACGATGCCGCACACGCCGGGCACATCGGCCAAGGGCTTGCTCGCCGGAGCAATCATGAGATCACAAGTGCTGGTGCCGAGAATTTTAACCAGAGTGCCTTCTTTGATGCCAGCGCCGACTGCTCCCATATGAGCATCGAAAGCACCGACTGC
>CANJVS010000415.1 GCA_947477755.1 Verrucomicrobiaceae bacterium
GTGTTTTTTTCGTCAGTTCCAAGGATCTCATCGAGCGCTTTTTTGATGTCTTCGGCATCTGAGCGGGTGAGTTGGAAGGTTTTGGAAATGGTTTCAGCAGGCTTGTTGTCGAGCCTTTCAAGCAGGGCGAGAATGGAGCGGATGGTGTTGCTGTTCTCAGTGATGACGAGGGCCTTGGCGTTTGGCACGGCGGTTAGAACTCCGTAACTGTGGCGCGGAATGACTTGATCAATGGCTTTGATGGCGTCTTCACCGCTGAGATACTTGAGCAGGAGAACAAAGCTGACGACCTGATCGGTCAGTGGCAATTCCATGGCGGACTCAATGAGCGGGGCGCCTTCCGTCTGCGGTTTTTTGGCGTCAAAGGCGAGCAATTTGACCATGCCTTCGCCGGAGGGGACGAAGGAGTAGCCATTCAGAAGAAGGCTCTTTTCGATGAACATGATGGCTTTTTCCTTGGGCAGTTCACCCGTGGTCTCGATGGAGACGGTGGCCTGTTCGGCATTGGCGTCGCGGATAATTTTCAGCCCGGTCAAATCTTCATAGACAAGGAGGATCTGGGAAAGCGGCGTGTTTGGGAATTGCAATTCGACTCCGCCATCTTCCTTGATGGCATCTTCGGGCTTCATTGCAGGCTTGGCATTGGCGTCGGCGGCGTTGGCACCAACTTTTGCGGCAGCAGTCCCGCCAGTTGGATTGGGGCGTGGTGCATTTACGGCGGGGGCTACTCCAGGGCGTGCACTTGGTGCTGGCCGGTTGAAGGGCATAGCACCGGGATTGGGTGGCGGATAGTTGGCAGGTTTTGTCTTCGGTTGCTGTGGGATCTGTGCCTGAGCAGTGAAGACCAGCAAACTGATTGCGATGAGGGCAAGGCGTGTGATGCGGTGCATGATTAAAATTGGGGATAGCACCTTGGGATCACGGCTGGGCCGGAATGACGGGTGCGGGGATCAACTGACGGCGGCGCGAGACGATGGGCAGTGTCGTGCCTGGAGTGGTGGAGACGCCTGGCTGAACGATGCCCGGCTGGCTAATCACATTACCGCCACCCACGGTTACGGAGGCTGCGGCGCCTGGAGTGAACTGCGGATTTGTCGGTTGAGCGGAAACACCACCGGGAAGCCCCGGAGCATTGAAAACTCGTCCGCCTGCCGCAGTTGTGCCGGGCTTGTTTAGCGGAGGCTGGCCTGGACGACTACCACCAGCGCCACCTTGTTGAATCCCCGGAGAGCCTGGAGACCCGGGCGCATGGGCTGAACCAGGGGCACCCGGAGAGCCTGGTGCTCCTCCTGCCGGACGCATGGTGTTGTTGATTGTTAGGGCCTGCGGGGCGGCGGCGGTGTCGTCGTATTTGATTTCGGCCTCTTCGGTGCCTTTGGCGATGACGGCGGAGGCTTCATTGCGATTGCGATTGAAGTTGGCTTTCACCAGCCTGAACTCGGCGTCCGGCTTGGCATCGTTTGAAATATGCTTAAACTCGTTCGTCTGCTTGTTGCGGAGGCTGATGCGGATTTTACCTTTGTTATTAAACATGCCTGCAAGAGAATAATCTTGGGCCCAGTTTGCGGTAGGTTGTGTGACGGCGACAGTTTTAAGCAAAAACGGATTCTTGTCCCAGGTGCTTTGGTAGCGTGAGATGTCGTAGATGGCGGGAATGACGGCTTCCTTTTCAACTGCAGATGGCTCAGCGGGAGGGACTGCCGGGGGTTCTGCGGCAGGTGTTTCAGCCGTCGCTTCAGCCGGTGTCCCGGTGGCGGGTGGGGCATCAGCCACAGTTACAGGTTCCTGAGCGCTGAGAAAACTCAGGCAGCACATCAGAAGAGGGATGAATGTGAACAGTGTTTTCATGACGGTGGCAGTCTGAACCATTTCTGGACGTTCATGTTCACGATGATTTCAGCCTTATTCTCCTCATCTGGTGTGATGGTCATGGCCGGGACGGTGATAAATCCTGTGGGTTGCTGAAGGTCGTAAAGCCACTGAAGCACGGGCTTCATCTCACCGCGCACTTCAAGCGTCACATTGGCGGAGATCAGACCTGGTCGTTCGCTCGGCTCGGTGGGCTGCTTCAGGGGGATCTTGATTCCGTGCTTGGTGGCCAGTTCATCCACGAGATTGAGCACTGAGGTGGTCGCCTCGCCGGCCTTGGTGTAGACCGGCTGTTTCTCGCTGAGCCATGAGGAGCGTTGATCCCAAAACTCTTTTCTGGTCAACAATTCATCCGCCTCGGCACGGCGGGTTTCCATTTCCATGGCGCGTGTGTCCACGCGCTGCTTCCAGGTTTTAAGTTTCGTCAGACCAATGAAAGCAATGCCGCCAATGAGGACGACGCCGAGAGCAAGAGCGAGACGCTGTTCGTTGGCTTTCATTTCTGAGCTACCTCCGTCGTTTCTGTGTTCTCGGCTTCGACAGGTCGCGCCTCTGCGCGGAAGGTGGCGCGTCCATCAGGCAGGCTGGTGGGATTCGGGAATTCCCATTTCCAGCGTTTGAAAGCAGGAGCGCCCATAAGTTTATCGCGGAACTCAATGCCATGCCCAAGTGAGGAGGCCTCACCATCAAGCACGATGCCGTCCTGCCGGATCTCAAAACGCGTGAGGCGTATGCCTTCAGGGGGCAGCAGAATGACGAGTTGATGGATGCTTTCGATCGGATAGGTTTCAGGGGTCAGCGCCGGGAGCAGATCATCCCAGGCGGCCTTGGCATCGCGAATGGCAACCAATTCCGGCTCGAGATTTTTAAGCCTGGTTTCTTCGGCGATGACGCTGCGTTCACGCATCAGCACACGCGCAGCAAAGGCTCCTAGCGCGGCAACAAGGACAAAGGCAAAAGCCGCGGCGCCCATGATCATCATGCGGCGTTGCTGGCGCTCATGGCGGTACTGGACCACCGGGGGGGGCACCATGCGCGAGACTTCAGTGGGAGCCTGAGGCGGAAATTCGCGTCTCAGAACAACAGGCAAATCAAGAGCTTCGCGGAAGGTTTCAGGAATCACGTCATGATCTTCATCAGGACTGGTGATGCAAATGGTCTCAAGATTTGGCTGCAGGCCAGCCAGTTCAAGCGAGGCCAGAATGCAGCGAACCTCCGCAGCTGCATCGGCATCAAGAGTGTGTGCGGCCAGGGCCTGACAATGCATGGGGGCGCCGTGATCATGAGGGATGGCAATCACCCAGTTGCCTGCTTCACGCCAGATCAAAACTTCACCCGGAGTGAGGTGCTTAAAGGCTACGGATGGGGCAAACTTGGCATCATTGCCACTGCCTAGAACGGGTGTGGGGAGCGGTGCTACCTGGACAAAGACGGATGCGCGCTGATCACGCTCGTCCTGGCCGAGTTGGTGCATTTCAAAGTTGTGCGTGTCGGCGATCTCGGTGCCGAGACCAGCGGCCTCCAGTTCCAATTGTGCCGCAGATTCACGCCGCGCAGCGTCGACGCCCTGCAAACGCATGGGAACACTGACCACGCATCGTGCCGGCAGGGCAATCCATCCGGCTCCACCCCAGCCTTTGTTTTCTAATTCTCCTGGCACAGCCTGACCCGACTTCATGCGCCATGCACGGAAACCCTCCTCGTGGGGGATGAGCATGACTTCGTCGGCGTGTTTCATGTAGCAGGATGGTGGTGCAGGGGGCTGATGAGCTTAAAGAGAGGCTGACAAAGCGCAAGGCGGGAGACAGAGAGATACGGGGGACGGTTCAAAATCGAAATGA
>CANJVS010000416.1 GCA_947477755.1 Verrucomicrobiaceae bacterium
CGATGGCGATGTCATCGAGATCGTTCAAATCACCGCCGGAGGCTGATGCGATGATCAAGAACGTGATCATCGTGCTGCTGGTCTGCGCTCTTGGTCTGCTGCTGTGGCAAACAAAAAGCATAGAAAAACCGGAGCATACCGAAACATCCGGCATCCAGACGCTGCTGAATGAAGCCGTGTCCAGGCCGGGCCTGGCCGGCGCGGCTGTAGGCTTCTGCCTGATTGATCCCGGCGGTGCCGTCCTGGTGGATCACCACGCGCGGACGGCCTTCATTCCGGCTTCCAGTCTGAAGACCGTGACCACCGCCACGGCGCTCGAAATCATGGGGCCGGATTTTCAAATCGAAACCACCCTGTGCAGCACGGCTCCGCTTGTGGACGGCCTGATTGATGGTGATCTCATGATCGTCGGTGGTGGCGATCCCATGCTGTCACTGGCTGATCTGAAGCAGTGGGCGCAGGAACTGAAGAAACGTGGACTGACACGCATCACAGGCCGCGTGCTGGGGGACGGGCGGCTTTTCCGAGGCTCCATTTATGATGATTTTTGGAACTGGGGAGACATTGGCAATGGCTATGGCAGCGCAGTGGCCGGACTGAATCTGGAGCACAACCGCTTCACGGCCACGTTCCGCGCAGGAGCCGCCATTGGAGACCATGCCGAGTTTCTCGGAACGTTTCCGCAGGTGCCCGGTGTCGGCAGCATTGATGAAACCATCACCGGGCCCGCCGACTCGGGGGATGGTGTGGTGATCCACGGCGGGGAGCGCACGAATGTCATTCATCTGCGCGGCACCGTGCCGCTGGGACAGACGGCTTTTCAAGTCATCGGCGCTGTGCCGGATCCTGAGCGCTTCACCGCCCACCATTTCAAGAAAGCCCTCGAAGCTGCCGGCATCGAAGTCGCTGGCGAGGCCGGAGCTGTCGGCAGTGAAAAGGTTGGCACGCATGAGCTCTTCAAGCACCGCTCACCACCGCTCAAAGAGATCATCACCAGCATTCACGCCACCTCCGACAATCACGAGACCGAGTGCCTTTTCCGCCTGCTCGGTCTGCGGGAAAACAAAGCACCTGATGTGGTTGTCCGCGATCATTGGAAGGCTCGCGGACTCGACTTCACCGGGCTACGCATGGAGGATGGATGCGGTCTGGCGCGCGCCGATTTCATCACGCCACACGACCTCGCCCGCTTGCAGTTTCTCGCGGGTCGCGGTCCCCAAGGTGGCGTTTACAAAGCCTCCCTGCTTAGCCGGGACAACCTGCGCTGGAAAGGCGGCGCCATGTCCGCCGTGCGCTCCACCACCGGCTACATCACCGCACGTTCCGGACGGGAATTCTGCTTCGCTTTCATGGTGAATCACTCCAGCGATGGCCAGGCCGCAGTTGCCCTGCGCGAGGCTTTGATCACGGCGATCACGAGCCTTTGAGGTTGAAAACCTTTCGGAAAAGACGTTGGGGGAGACTCTGCTCATTCCATGATTGCCGCCGCCATCCATATCATCCAGACTCTGCGCGCTGCCGGCCACCAGGCCCTGCTCGCCGGAGGCTGTGTGCGCGATCATTTGTTGGGCCGGGAGCCAAAGGATTTTGACGTGGCCACGAGCGCGACACCACACCAGGTGATCGCTCTTTTTCCCGGAGCACTGACTGTCGGCGCACACTTTGGTGTGGTGATCGTGCGTCAAGGCAGCGAGCAGACCGAGGTGGCCACCTTCCGCACGGATGGAGCCTACAAGGATGGCCGCCACCCTGAGAGTGTGACGTTTTCCACCGCAGAGGAGGATGCGCAGCGGCGCGACTTCACCGTGAACGGCCTGTTCCGTGATCCCATTGGAGATTGCATCATCGACTACGTCGGCGGTCAGGCAGATCTGGGAAAGAAGCTTCTGCGCGCGATTGGCGATCCGTCGAGGCGTTTTGACGAGGACAAGCTGCGGCTTTTGCGCGCTGTGCGTTTTGCCACGACGCTCGGGTTTGAGATCGAATCAGAAACCTGGCGTGCGGTGTGTACTCATGCGCCAGCGATCCAGTCGGTAAGCGTCGAGCGCATCCGTGATGAGCTGATCAAGATCTTCATCGATCCGAACCGCGTGCGCGGTTTCGACCTGCTGATGGACAGCGGCCTCATGGCGCAGGTGCTGCCGGAGATTCTCGTACTCAAAGGCGTGGAGCAGCCTCCGCAGTGGCATCCGGAGGGAGATGTATTCGTCCACACGCGGCTCATGATGAGCTTGCTGCCCGAACAGGTCTCGCTGCCGCTGGTGCTTAGCGTGCTGCTGCATGACATCGCCAAACCCGCGACCTACACCGTGGATGAAACCGGCCGCATCCGCTTCAACGGTCACGACAAGCTCGGTGCCGAGATGACGGGCGGCATATTGCGCCGCCTCAAGTTTCCGAATGATGTCATCGAGCCCGCACAGGTCGCGGTGGAGCATCACATGGCTTTCAAGGATGTGCAGAAGATGAAGAAAAGCACGCTCAAGCGCATGATGGCCCGGCCGACCTGGCCGGACGAGCTGGCGCTGCATCGCGTCGACTGCCTGGGATCCAACGGATTGCTGGATAACTATGAGTTCATGCAGGCCAAGGCTGAAGAGTTCTCCAGCGAGCCGCTGATTCCGAAGCCCCTGATCAATGGCCGCGATCTCATGGCACTCGGCTGGCAGGCGGGGAAAGAGCTGGGCCGAGTGCTCACGGAAGTGCAGAACGCGCAGCTCGAAGGCACCATCATCACGAAGGAAGAGGCGCTGGACTGGGTGCGCCGGAATTGTCCGGGCTCACCGTCCTGAGGGCGGCAGAAAATGAGGCATTGATGCCAAGAGCGGGAGCAAATCTTTGGTGCCCAGTGGCTTCTTTGTGGCAATAATGGTGCCCGCCACCGCCCAGACATGACCGCTACGATCACGAACATCTCCTGCTACAAGTTTGCCCCGCTCACTGACCTCAAATCGCTGCGTGAGAGGCTCGCCATGCTTTGCAAAGACTGGGGACTGAAAGGAACCATCCTGCTGAGCACAGAGGGGATCAATCTTTTCATCGCGGGTCCGAGGGAGCAGGTGGATGAGCTGGTGGCGGAGATTCGCAGCGTTCAGGGCTTGGAAGGCCTGGCTCCGAAGTATAGCGAAAGCGCGCATCAGCCCTTCAATCGAATGCTGGTACGCATCAAGAAGGAGATCATCGCTTTCGGTGTCGAGGGCATCGACCCGGCGCAGTACACCTCACCACGGATGGAGGCGCGGACATTGAAACAGTGGCTGGATGAAGGCCGCCCGGTGGTGCTTCTGGACACGCGCAATGATTACGAAGTGAAGCTGGGCACATTTAAAAACGCCCATGTGATCGGGGTGAACACGTTTCGTGATTTTCCCGCCGCCGTGCGGGCCCTGCCGCCGGAATTGAAGAAGCAGCCGATTGTGACCTTCTGCACGGGCGGCATCCGCTGTGAGAAGGCGGCCCCCTTCATGGAGCGCGAAGGCTTTGAGCAGATCTGGCAGCTTGAAGGCGGCATTCTGAAGTACTTCGAAGAGGTGGGTGGCGACCATTATGATGGCGAGTGCTTCGTCTTCGATCAGCGTGTGGGCGTGGACCCGGGGCTGGAGGAAACGCAGTCCGCCCAGTGCTACATGTGCCAGTCGCCGCTGTCGGATGAGGATCAGGCTGATCCGCGTTATGTGGAGAATGTGTCCTGCCCGTATTGCTTCAAG